>NZ_CP024012.1 GCF_002688565.1 Acinetobacter sp. LoGeW2-3
AGAACCTAGCCTCGGCTGGGTTCTCTTCATCCTTTTTAATAAGGTAAAGAGGTTTTCTCTGAAACCGACATTCTGCCCTGCTATTGATTAAACAATATTTTTATTAAATTTCAAAATTACACACTAGACTTGCAGTAGTTGAGACAACTTAACTTTTAAAAAACATAGATTCAAAATAAAGAACCTTTCTTACCGGTTATCCATTTTATGAGATAACTTTTTTAAAATCGATTGGCTCATGGAAAGAACTGAAGTATTTATTAAATTAATCTCTGTTGCAGATCGTGAAGGTTTTAAGGCAGATCAACTTATTTTAAGCATCTTAATAAGCCAAAGAATCAAAAAAATACTAATTTCTAATCAATATTAGGCTTTATTGTGGGTTATCAATCCTTACAGATCAGAAATTATCCACAATTTCTGTGGATAAACTTGGGATAATTTTATCCGTCTGTGTACGCATATGCTCACATAAATCTCGGCCTTTGCGGCTAGGCGATCAGACTGTGATTCCCTATCATGGGGAAATAGAGAGCAGGAAGCTACATACAAGAATAACAATAGATAAGCACAAGGATTGTAAGGTACGACAGGAGTTATACCGAGCGAACCAATATGAAAAAAACCTGGCAGGATGAAAAGCACCCTTCAAGTTAGACTCTTAGTCTAACTTGAAGGGTGCTTTCTATGGCTAAATATTCTCAAGAATTTAGACTTGAAGTTGTTCAATTTTACTTAATGAATCTAGGTAGACAACGAGCAACAGCTAATCATTTTAACATAGCAATATACTGATCATAGTAAGGGAATTGGCGTAGATGTTAATTACTTAATTCTATTATGTAACAGTATTGGCAGAAACAGGATTTATAGATAGTTTTTCAGCTAGCCTTCATTTATCAAGATGAATTCTATAGCTACTCAAGTACTCTCATTAAAGATAATGAAATTCCTCATAATAGCTTTCAAAATATAGGTGTTTTTCAAGCTTCTGATAAAAAGGGTGTAGCAAGTTGCTACACCTTTTCATTTTTCTGAACTAGCCCTTTTAAAAAATTTTCTAGCTGCAATAAACTAGCTTCATCAATTTGCGAAATATTCAGCGAAACTTTAAGTTGTTTATCACTGAGTTTTATATTTCCAGCAACTCTACCATTATATTCAATCTTGCGAATTACAGATGTTGTTGTCAGTTTTTCAGAACCTTCACTAAGCAATTTCTCAGCATATATAGCAGCTTTAGTCTGCTCCAGCTTTTTATCTTTAACTTTATCCCAAGCTTTAAGTAATACTGTTTCAGCTTCAGAAAGTTGCTGCAGATGGTCTGACAAAAACTTTTTAAATGCAGTTGCAGCAGTACGTCCAAGTAAGTTTGGATCTACTTCAAGATCATTTAAAATTGTTTTAGGTAGTTTTTCATAAGATAGATATTTATACATATCCTCTCGGTTTAAACCAAGAGATTTAGCTAAGCGCTGTTTATTTTTCTTTAAATTCTCGTCTAAAGCATTCAACCCTACAAAAACTTCATAATCTGTCAGATCCTGACGTTTTAAATTTTCTGCTAAAGTCAGCAATGATGCTTCTTCATCGTTCGCATCAATAATGATTGCTTCGATTACAGTTTTACCAAGCTGTTGATGCGCACGTAAACGGCGTTCGCCTGCGATCAGTTCATATTTTAGATTATCCAGCTTACGAACTGTAATCGGCTGTAAAAAGCCAACTTCTTCAATAGAATTTGCTAGTTCTGTTAGCTCTAGCTCGTCAAATATTTTTCGAGGCTGATTTGGGCTTTTACTGATATCCTCAATTGGGACATTACGCCGAAATTCTTTCAACTCTTTGATGTTGTCTTTTTGAGCTTGTTGATGTTTCTGTGTATTTGTTTCAATTTTGAGCTAAAAGCTCTTTGGTGCTCGCCATAATATTCTCAAATTTTATACTTTAGCCACTATTTCAGCTGCTAGGCTTTCAAATGCCTTACGTACTTTTGAACCTTTTTCTACTTTTAACAGAGACTGTTGTAAAATTGCTGCTTGATTAACTTTGGTACTTTGAGGAATAGTAGTTTTCTAAAATTTTACCAACTTGTTTAAGTGCTTCATCACGAATCAATTTACACACATTCTGACGTTCATCATGCTTGATTAACAAGGCACCTAAAAGTTTGAGATCAGCATTAATACGTTTAATCTTTTCCATATGATTTAAAAGATCCGTTACCCGTAAAGACCATATTGTGAACCTGATTCAATTGGAATAATTACATGTGTAGAAGATGCTAGAGCATTACTAGTCAACAATTTCAGACTTGGTGGACAATCAATCAAGATAAAATCATATAGATCTTTAAGTAATTCTAGTTTAATTGTAAGTTCTTCAGATGGGCGTGGTGCTTCTTCTTTCAGTTGATCTTCAGTTTTTCCTAAATTTAATGATCCATAAATCAATGATACATTTTCAAAATTAGTTTCTTCTTGTAAGGCATCTGCTAATAAAGAAATATCACCTACAAGTAATTCTGCTGTTGTGACAGCAACTTCACTAGGATGTTGAACTCCAATGTGCAAACTTGCATTTGCTTGTGGATCTAAATCAATAACTAGAACTTTATTACCCAGATTTGCAAGTTCTGATGCCAAGTGAACAACTGTTGTTTTACCACATCCGCCTTTGTGATTGGCAACAGCAATAATTTTTGCAGACATACGTGTCAGATGCTTCCGTATTTGATTGTTAGTTAATATAAATAACTTTCACTAAACTTACTATAGTTTTTAAATTTATAAACCCTGTTTGTTCAGATGTAAAACAACTTAAAAAATAAATTTTACCTAAGCTAGCTTAATTAATAATTAGTATAATTAGTTATTTAGCTAATTAATAATTAGAGCCGATTTTTCAATATAAAAAAACAATGCCTTATGGTTTTTAAAGTGGAAGGTTTGTCACTGAAAGGTGGAAGGTTTGTCACTGAAAGGTGGAAGGTTTATCATTGAAAAGTGTAATGATTGTCACTGAAAGGTGGAAGGTTTGTCACTGAAAGTGAAAGGCTTGTCACTATGGTGGAAGGCTTGTCATCAATTATTTGAAATAGTCAAAATAATCAAATTAAATAATTTTAAAACAATAGCTTAACTTGTTGATAAAGATGTTTTAAATAGCTTTAATAGTGGAGTGTCTGTCACGCAGACCTCTTTTATTGTGGATAACTTTATTTTTAAAGATATTTTCTGATGATTATGTATTCAGTTGATTCTTTAATCATATATCAAAGGTGGAAGCCTTGTCATATCTAAGTTTCAATTTCATCCAACTTCATTTAAACCTAAAAAATAATGAGTAAAAATACATCTATCTGGCAATTTTTTCTCATATAAGGTGGAAGGTCTGTCACTTATTGGTGGAATAAAATATAAAAATTCCACTTTTAGATGCTAATCCACGTACAATTGCCCTTTTTTGATGACAAGCTTTCCACTTTTGCACTCTTATGGTGAAATTGTTGAAAATTTTTCCACTTTTGTTTATAAACGAATAGTCGAATTACAAATATTACGGTTATGACAGAAGCTAATCCGCTGCAAGAAGAATCTAATTATGTACCTTACTGTATTGGCAACATTCGCCATAATGGAGTTGTTAGTACCAGCAATCGATTGATTCGTCCAATTGAGTTGTCGGCAAACGAATATAAAGCACTGTTGTATGCTATGGCGGTGGCAAATTATGGGAAAAGAATAGTGCAGATCGTGAGATAACTGAACAAACTTATATTTATTTATATAAGGATGATTTGGCTGATTTGCTTGGGCTTAGTAAACGTAATTCGATTAATGTTGCAATCGATCGTATTTATAAAGAACTTTCATCTCGAGTAGCTCACTTCATTATTGAAGAACCGGCTGATGACAGAAAGAAAAAAACTAAAAAGGTTCACTCTGTTGTTCCTATTATCCGTGAGTTGAGATGGGAAGATGATTCTAAAAATGCAATTCAAATCCGTTTACCAGTGAAGTTTTGCCCTATTTTACTCAGCTTGCGGGTGGAAATTTTACGACCTATCAGCTCAAGCACCTATTTGCATTAGATTCAGTCGCAAGTATGAGTCTGTATACTTATTTTGTTAAAAATGAATTTAAGTATAGTCAACAAAAGAACTATGAAATACCACTTCTGCTTGAAAATCTTAAAGCTTTAATTGATATTAATGAAACCAAATACGATCGTTGGGTAGATTTCAGACGCTACGTGCTGGATAAGATCGTGGCTGAGATTAATGAAAATACAGATCTGCAGTTAGAATATGAAACAATTAAGAAAGGTCGTCCAATTATTGGAGTAAATTTCAAACTGCAACGTCGTATAGCAGAAAAAAGCCATACTGATGCCGCACCGGTTGAGAAAATTTATCTGGATGTACCATTTGAAGATAATGCTCTGGTAAAAGAACTGGGTGCAAAATTTGATACGAATGTACGTTCCTGGTACATTTATAGTGATGATGATAAATACAACCAGTTTAAGAAATGGTTTAAAAAATCAGGTTGTCTGACTGATTCTCAGGCAAATATTGTTATTAATGACACCTTATTCCAGATGGACTTCGCTGAAATCGGAATAAGTCTGAATGATTTCAAACGAAATATGAAACATAAACTAAAGAACAACCCTGAATTTGTTGAAAGCATTCGTGAACGTCTGAATGAGCTTTTTGGTAAAGAAGTGATTTAGGAAAAAGTGTAGCAAGTTGCTACACTTAGGAATATATAGTTATCCCTGCTTTTTGGGATTCATAAGAATGCTTGTAGCACAATAAGCTAAATTATCAATGAATTAATTCTTATGATTAACAGAATTCTGTTTGCTTACCAGCATCAGAGAAGATTAAGAACAGATACCTGTAAAACCATATAAAATCCGAGTGTTTTCATTCCAATAATATTATTGTATAGATGGGTAACGGTGTAGCATAACTAGATGCTGTTACATTTAGAATAATGCCAAAATACATTAGTAAGCAAAACTATTTGCTTTATAACCTCCTATATTCAAATCAAGTAAATTAATCCCTTAGTCATGACCAAAATTCACATAGCAGCCATCCTACTTTTAATTTTTTTAGCCTAAGCATAAGTGAGTATAGTGATTTAGCTTTAATTTTCAGAGTTAATTCTATTGGATAGTAATCATAGTGCCTGATTCCTGTATGTTCTACCTAGATGAGTTTTCTGAAATTTAATTAATAAGATTCTTTATACTTATCAATGTATGTAATTGATTGGTAATAGGTAGAAAAGGGATGTTTCCAGAATCAGAAATTGATAGAGAGTCAATGGAATTTGACGTAGTCATCGTAGGCGCAGGCCCTGCGGGTCTTTCTGCTGCGATCAAAATCCGTCAGCTTGCAATTGAAAACAACCTGAATGATCTGTCCGTTTGTGTCGTGGAAAAAGGTCCGAAGTCGTGCTCATATTCTTTCTGGTGCTGTACTTGAACCGCGTGCAATCAATGAACTGTTCCCGAACTGGAAAGAAGAAGGAGCGCCTTTAAATGTCCCAGTCACTGAAGATAAAACCTTCTTCCTTTTATCTGAGACTACCTCTAAAGAAGCACCGCATTGGATGGTGCCGAAAACCATGCATAACGATGGCAACTACGTGATCTCACTCGGTAACGTGGTACGCTGGTTAGGTCAAAAAGCAGAAGAACTGGAAGTATCCATCTTCCCAGGCTTTGCCGCTGCTGAAATCCTGTACCATGAAGATGGTTCAGTAAAAGGCATCCAAACCGGTGACATGGGCATAGGTAAAGATGGTGAACCAACACATAACTTTACCCCAGGTTACGAGCTTCATGCCAAATACACCATCTTTGCTGAAGGCTGCCGCGGTCACTTAGGTAAACGCCTGATCCAGAAATTCAATCTGGATAAAGATGCTGATCCGCAGCATTACGGTATCGGGATTAAAGAACTGTGGGAAATCGATCCTGCAAGCATAAACCAGGCCTGGTGATGCACGGTGCCGGCTGGCCATTGTCTGAAACCGGTTCTTCAGGTGGCTGGTGGTTATACCACGCGGAAAACAACCAGGTCACTCTGGGCATGATGTGGACCTTTCTTACGAAAATCCGCACATGTATCCATTCATGGAAATGCAGCGCTGGAAAACTCATCCACTGATCAAACAGTATCTGGAAGGTGGTAAGCGTATTTCTTATGGCGCACGTGCTGCGTGAAAGGTGGCTTTAACTCTCTGCCGAAATTCACCCTCCAGGCGGTTGCTTAATTGGTGATGAGGCCGGCTTCCTGAACTTTGCCAAAATTAAAGGTTCACACACAGCCATGAAATCAGGCATGCTGTGTGGTGAAGCGGTGTTTGAAGCGATTGCTGCCGGTGTCGAAAAAGGGGTGACCTTGCGATTGCCCGTGTCACGGAGGTGAAGACCTGTTCGAAAAAGAACTGACAGCTTACACGGACAAGTTCAACAACAGCTGGCTGAAAGAAGAGCTATATAGTGCACGTAACTTTGGCCCGCAATGCACAAGTTCGGTCAATGGATGGGTGGTGCATTTAACTTCATCGACCAGAACGTATTTAAGTTCCATTTACATTACATGATCTGGTGCCAGATTTTAAAACTCTGAAAACTGTTGATGCCGTGAACTTCAAACCTAACTATCCAAAACCGGATGGCAAGCTAACATTTGATCGTTTGTCTTCAGTATTCGTATCGAATACTGTGCATGAAGAAACCAGCCTGCTCACCTGAAGCTGACGGATGCGTCAATTCCAGTGAACGTGAACCTGCCAAAATGGGATGAGCCAGCGCAACGCTACTGCCCGGCGGGTGTATATGAAATTATGGAAAATGATGATGGTTCTAGCGCTTCCAGATCAATGCAGCGAACTGTGTGCACTGCAAGACCTGTGACATCAAAGATCCATCTCAGAACATCACCTGGGTGGTACCGGAAGGTGCTGGTGGTCCGAATTATCCTAACATGTAATGTTAGGATAATTCTTGCGAAGCAGTGCCTCTCATATCCAAATATGTAATTTGGATAGTTCTTGCGAGGTGTTGTCTCTCATACCCACACATGTAGACGGTTAGTAATAACTCTTCATTTGTTTTTTTAGGTAAAGCAGTCTCTTCGGAGGCTGCTTTTTTTATAATCATACTATTATGAGTTTTATGCAATTAACCTTATACAGAAAAAATGTAAGCTGTGGAACACAAGTCGTAGACATGTTTATGAACAGTTCATACGACTTATTGATAAGCCAGTTACTTCGGACGAAGAATATTTATTGAATATACTGTGCTTCTTTTGACAGGAGGTTGATATGCGCGATATTCCACCATTAAATGCCCTACGTACTTTTGAATGTGTAGCCGACATAAAAGTTTTACCAAGGCTGCTGATGAGTTATATGTGAGTCAATCTGCTGTGAGTCGCCAAATCACACTTATAGAAGAATATCTCGGCATTGAATTCTTTAAACGTGAACGTTCTGGAATTAGCCTGACTGAAGCAGGTGAAAATATTTATGCGGAAATTGGCCCTGCATTTAATAAAATTGCTATTGCCACTCGTGGCATGAGTTCGTACCGAAAAAACAATGACATAGCTTTACGCGTATATTCAACATTTGCAGCTAAATGGCTAGTGCGAAGATTGCAAAAACTACATGCTGAAAACCCTAAACTACGCGTCAATATCAAAACCGCTGTTGCTCCTGTAGATTTTGCAACAGAGCATGTTGATGCATCCATTCAGTTTGGTGATGGCAATTGGCCTGATGTTGATAGCTATTTTTTATGTAGTGATGAGCTTAGACCCGTATGTAGCCCATCTCTAATTAGCCATTTAACACGCCCACCAGCTCCACAAGATGTAAATAAATATAAGCTTATACATTCTAACTATAGAAAATTAGATTGGACCGATTGGTTAGCGGCTCAAAATATCGAAAGCTCAGAAACAGATCAATTTATACTCCCAAACTCGCTTTTAGCCTACCAGGCAGCCCTTGATGGAATTGGGATCGCAATGGCACAGACCAAGTTAGTGGAACAGGAAATTGATAATGGCAGTTTGGTCTATTTCTCTGACTATATACTTCAGCGTGATTTGGGCTATTACTTGTCGTACCACAAAATTCACCAAAATTAGAAAAGATTATTGAACTACGTGATTGGTTAATCGAAGAACTTAATTAAAAGGATGTAAAAGATATATGACTACGCTCATTCAAAAATATGCCGAATATGCTGCATTGGAAGCTCAACGAGACTTAATCTTGAAACACTTCATCATGCGAAACGTGTTGTGCTTGATTGGTTTTCTGCTTTATACCCAGGATTCGTATCTGAAGTTGGGAAAAACATAGTTGCAACCTTTGAGGAAGAGTTTGGAAATGGTAAAAGCCGCATACCAAGTCTAAATCAAATGCTTTCTCATCTACAGCAGCATGGGTTTTAGGAACTGCTTCACATGCTGTAGAGTTTGATGATATTTTTCGCGATGCTGTATATCATCCGGGGGTACCAGTCATTAGTGCCGCCTTATCAGTTGCGGATGAATATCAGCGTTCTGGTTTAGAATTTTTAAAAGCAGTTGTAGTAGGGTATGAGGTTTCAACACGTCTAGGGGCGGCTGTACAACCTTCACATTATACTTACTTTCATACGACTGGAACTGTTGGTGCAATTGGTAGTGCCGCTGCTGCAGCCTTCTTAATTGATCCGCATAATAAGGATATTTTTGCACATGCAGTTGCAACAGCAACAACTTTTGCATCAGGTTTACAGCAAGCATTTCGTTCAGATGCAATGACCAAAGCTTTGCATGGTGGGCATGCTGCATCAATCGGTGTTACTGCAGCGAAAGCGGCTGCTAAAGGAGTCACTGGTGCATTAGATATTTTAGAAGGTGAAGTCGGTTTTGGGGCTGCATTATCAAAAGATCCAAAATGGGAAAAGCGACTCTAAATTTAGGCACAGATTATAATGTCTGTAAGATGACCCAAAAAAATCATGGTTGTTGTGGTCATACTTTCGCTGCCATTGATGGTGCTTTAGAAATTCGTACTCAAATTCTTAATCAGAACCTGAAGATTGAGGATGTTGAGAACATTACAGTGCGTACATACCAAACGGCACTTAATGTAACAGGGAATTTTGATCCTGAATCAGCATTCCAATGTCGCTTCAGCTTACCTTATGTAGTCTCACATGGCTTTTTACACGGTAGTGTTCGTTTAAATGCTTTTACAGATGAACAAATGGCATCACCAGAAACACGCGAGTTAATGAAGAAACTTATCTTAGAAAGTGATGATGAATTAACTTCTAAGTTCCCAAATCAACGTGCGGCAAAAGTTAAAATTACGCTAAAAGATGGTCAAACATTTGAACACTTCTCCCCATGTCGAAAAGGTGATCCTGAAGCACCATTAACAGATGAAGATTTAGATCATAAATTCTTTGAATTAGTTGAGGGAGTTATAACAACATCTCAAGCCAAAGTATTAAGAGATCAAATCTGGAATCTTGAAAATATAAGTGTTGCTGACTTAACTTTATAAATCATTATAGTTAAACAATTTAAAGCAGCTAGTTGAATTTACTAGCTGCTTTTTTTATTAATACTTTAGTCTTAATAGTGAAATATAAGTGATTGATAATTATTATATTAAATTTTAAAAAACTTATTTCTATAGTTAAATGCACCAGTTTTAAAAATAAGTCATGCCATGATGATTAATTAGAAAACATGATTTAAATATATCCAATATTCTAACTCCACAGGGTTAATTAATAGACTTAGAGTTAGACATATGGATTTCAATTTAACCGAAGAACAAAATGCATTTGCAGATTCAGTGCGCAAGTTTGCCCAAAAGGAACTGGCAGATGGCGCATTAGAACGCGCTCATTCTCATGATTATCCGTGGGAAATCGCTGCCAAATTGGCAGAAATGGGTCTGATCGGTATCACTGTTAAAGAAGAAGATGGCGGTATTGGCGGGACCTTGATGGATGCCGTGATTGCCATTCAGGAACTTGCGCTGGTTTGCCCAAAAAGTGCTGACGTGGTTCAGGCGGGTAACTTTGGTGCGATCCGTACCTTCGCAGAATATGCATCTCCTTACCTGAAAGAGAAATATCTTCCAGATTTATTGGCAGGTAAAAAACTGCTTGCTTTAGGCATGAGTGAGCCAGGCGCAGGGTCATCAGTGACTGAGCTAAAAACTTCAGCAGTTGAAGATGGTGACCACTACATTATCAATGGTTCTAAAGTCTTCTCTACACATAGTCCACATGCTGATACCTTCCTCATTTATGTCCGCTTTGGTGAAGGGCTTGATGGTATTGGTTCGGTGATGATCGATCGCGGTACACCAGGCTTTGAAGTGGGCCAGCCTTCATCATTTATGAGCGGTGAAGAGTGGTGCCAGCTTTATTTTGATAATTGCCGTATCCCAAAAGAAAACGTATTGCTTGGCCCTGGTGGCTTTAAAAAGCAGATATCAGGTTTCAACGTTGAACGTATTGGTAATGCATCACGCGCATTAGCACTCGGCCGTCATGCTTTTAACGTAGCGCGTCAGCACTGTTTGGACCGTGAACAGTTCGGCAAGCCTTTATGTGAGTTCCAAGGTCTGCAATGGAAATTTTCTGAGATGGCTCTGAAGCTGGAAGGTTCACAACTGCTTCTTTACCGTGCGGCAATCAATGCCGATGGTGGTCTGCCATCTGCTTATGAAACCAGTATTGCGAAACTATCATGCAACCTGACGGGCTGGGAAGTATCTAACGAAGCGCTGCAGGCGATGGGTGGCTACGGTTATTCAACAGAATCATTGGTTGAGTACTGTGTGAAGCGTACCCGTGGCTGGATGATTGCAGGTGGTTCAATCGAAGTTCTGAAGAACCGTATTGCAGAAGATGTATTTGGTCGTCGTTTCAATCAGCGTGCGAAGTAGATTCACGGGAAAAGTGGATGTTTTAAATATAAGATGTATGTATTGCAAAGGAAATCATTATGCATGTAGATACTGTTGCCAATAACGGAAGTGGCAGTAAAAAATGGAAACTTGCTTTTATATTCGCATTTTTAACACTCATCGTTGATGGTGCGGATGTAATGTTTCTGGCGTTTAGCTTAGCCAGTATTAAAGCTGATTTTGGTTTATCTGCTGTTGAAGCAGGTATGTTGGGTAGTGTCACACTGGTAGGTATGGCACTTGGTGGTGTAACAGGTGGATGGTCTAGCGACCGTTTTGGACGCGTAAAGACCATTACATTCTGTGTATTTGTGTTCTCAATTCTGACTTCATTTATCGGTTTTGCAGAAAACGTTACACAATTTGCAATCTTAAGATTTATCTCAGCATTATTCTTAGGTTCTGTTTATATGGTGTGTAGTACATTACTTGCGGAATCAGTACCTACCCATAAGAGAACAACAATTGTTGCTTCTTTGCAGACTGGTATTACTGTTGGCTATATTGTTGCAAGTATCTTAGCTGGTGTGATCATTCCAGATTTTGGTTGGCGTCCAATGTTTATGCTTGCGAGTGTGGGCGTGATTTTAGCCATCGCAATGTACATTATGGTTCCAGAATCTGATGCCTGGTTAGCTGCTAAAGACAATATTCGTAAGCAAATTGCCACCAAATCAAAAGCACCAAAGGGAGCTTTTACTACATTATTTAAAGATCCGTCAGTACGTAAAATTTTAATTCTATGGGTCCTTGCTAGTGGCTTCATGCATTTTGGTTATTATGGTGTAAATAACTGGATGCCGTTATATCTTGAACAAGAATTAGGAATGCAGATTAAAAAGCTAACTACTTTCATGGTAGGTAGTTATACCGCAATGATTCTTGGTAAAGTGATTGCGGGTATTCTAGGCGATAAGATTGGTCGTCGTGCAACATTCGCGTTAGGTACTGTGAGTACGGCATTGTTCTTGATCGTAATTGTGATGTTTAATTCTCCGAATAACATCTTATGGTTATTGATCGGCTTCGGTTTCTTATATGGTCTACCATTTGGTGTATATGGCACATATATGGCGGAAAGTTTCCCGACTCGTATCCGTGGTACATCTTTGGGTGTAGCACATAACATGGGACGTATTGGTTCTTCTATTGGTCCAATTGCAATTGGTTTCGTCGCGACAAATGCCTCTGTAGGTTATGGTTTCTTAATGATGGGTGCTGCTTATTTAGTTTGTGTATTACCTGTATTCTTTATTAGGGAACATCTGTATGATCCACAAGGAAATGCAGAAGTTGCTTCAGATGGTAGTAACTCTGAAGAAAAACCTATAAAAACAGTCAATCAAACTGTATAAGTCAGCTAAAAAAACGCCCTAAATAGGGCGTTTTTTTATTGTTTTACATTTTCTCAAATAAGTCATAGCGTGATGATTTATATGAAAACATAAAATAAATAAAACACCTATTCTAGAACTATAAGATATATTGGATAGAGAGTTAAACATATGGATTTCAATTTAACCGAAGAACAAAATGCATTTGCAGATTCAGTGCGCAAGTTTGCCCAAAAGGAATTAGCAGACGGTGCATTAGAACGCGCTCATTCTCATGATTATCCGTGGGATATCGCTGCCAAATTGGCAGAAATGGGTCTGATCGGGATCACGGTCAAAGAAGAAGATGGCGGTATTGGCGGGACCTTGATGGATGCCGTGATTGCCATTCAGGAACTTGCTTTAGTTTGTCCAAAAAGTGCCGATGTTGTTCAAGCCGGGAACTTTGGCGCAATCCGCACCTTCGCAGAATACGCATCTCCATACCTGAAAGAAAAATACCTTCCGGATTTGTTGGCAGGCAAAAAACTGCTTGCCCTAGGCATGAGTGAGCCAGGTGCAGGTTCATCAGTAACTGAACTGAAAACTGCAGCCGTTGAAGATGGTGACCACTACATTATCAATGGTTCTAAAGTCTTCTCTACACATAGTCCACATGCTGATACCTTCCTCATTTATGTCCGCTTTGGTGAAGGGCTTGATGGTATTGGTTCAGTCATGATCGATCGTGGTACTCCGGGCTTTGAAATAGGTCAGCCTTCAGCATTCATGAGCGGTGAAGAATGGTGTCAGCTGTACTTTGATAACTGCCGTATCCCGAAAGAAAACGTATTGCTTGGTCCTGGTGGCTTTAAAAAACAAATCTCAGGTTTCAACGTTGAGCGTATTGGTAATGCATCACGTGCATTAGCTTTAGGTCGTCACGCTTTCAATGTGGCACGTCAGCACTGTCTGGACCGTGAACAGTTCGGTAAGCCTTTATGTGAATTCCAAGGTCTGCAATGGAAATTTGCTGAAATGGCACTGAAGCTGGAAGGTTCACAACTGCTACTTTACCGTGCCGCAATCAATGCCGATGGTGGCCTGCCATCAGCCTATGAAACAAGCATTGCAAAATTGTCATGCAACCTGACGGGTTGGGAAGTATCTAACGAAGCGCTGCAGGCGATGGGTGGCTACGGTTATTCAACAGAATCATTGGTTGAGTACTGTGTGAAGCGTACCCGTGGCTGGATGATTGCAGGTGGTTCAATCGAAGTTCTGAAGAACCGTATTGCAGAAGATGTATTTGGTCGTCGTTTCAATCAGCGTGCGAAGTAAAATTTAAAAAGGATTTAGAGAAATGAATTCCATGGTTAATGAAAATAAAACCCTTTCTAATGCTTTACTGAAGCCTAAGACAGTCGCGTTGGTTGGTATTTCAGATGACATCAGCAAAACAGCTGGTCGTCCTTTACACTTTTTAAGAAATGCCGGTTATAAAGGCACAATTTATTGTATTAACCCACGTCGTGAAACCGTGCAGGGTGAAAAAGCATATACCTCTCTTTCATCACTGCCTGAAGTCCCAGAGCATGTGTACGTATTAACAGCAGCAGACTTGGCATTAGAAGCTGTTGAAGAATGCGGCAAACTGGGTGTGCCCGTTGTGACTCTGATTGCGAGTGGCTTTAGTGAAGCTGGCCCTGAAGGAATCGAACGCGAAAACAAGCTTCGTGAACTTAAAGCAAAATATCAAACACGTATTTTAGGTCCATCAAGTTTAGGCCTAGTAAACCTGTATGAAGATCTGTTCTTAACTGCAAATGCAGCTTTTGCTGAGCCAGGGCTGCCAAAAGGCAATATTTTCTGTGCTTCACACAGTGGTAGTATGATTGGCTCTTTAACTTCACGTGGTCGTAACCACCATACAGGCTTTTATGGCTTGGTATCAGTTGGTGGTGAAGTAGATCTGAGTGTAGGTGAAATCTGTTTAGCTACTTTGGACAATCCTGATATCCATGGTTACATGCTATTCCTGGAATCAATGCGCCATGCAGATAAACTACGTGAATTTGCGTTTAAAGCAGCGGAATTGAATCGTCCAGTGGTGGTATTCAAGCTTGGCCGTTCACAAGTTGCAGCAGATCTCGCAGTTTCTCACACTGGTTCTATGGCAGGTGAGGATGCAGTTGCAGAAGCATTCTTTAAAGATTGTGGTATTGCACGTGTAGAAACTTTAGATGGCTTCCTGAATGCAATTCCACTTCTAAGCAAAGTTCCACCACAAGCAGCCAATAAAAAACAGATTAATGTTGGTGTTTTGACGACTACCGGTGGTGGTGCTGCAATGGTGGTTGATCAGCTTGGCATTCGTAATGTTTCAGTTGTGTCACCCTCAGAAGAGACGATTGCTAAACTCAATGCACGCGGTGTAGATGTACATGCGGGTGGTATTATCGATTTAACGCTAGCTGGCACTAAGTATGAAGTCATGAAAGCTGCGCTAGAAGTACTTGAAGAAGCACCTGAATTTGACCTGGTACTAGTAGCTTCAGGTTCTTCAGCTCGTTATCACCCCGATCTTGCGGTTAAACCAATTGTTGACAGTATTGCGACTTACAAAAAGCCATTGGTGAGTTTCCTGGTTCCTGATGCACCAGAAGCGTTAAAGCAATTAAAACAGGCTGGTGTACCTGCATTCCAATCGCCAGAAGCTTGTGCTGATGTAATCAATGCCGCATTTTCTCGTCGTCAGCCGATGCCAATTCCAGTGCAAGTCACTCAGCCGGCCGTATCCACTACAGTAACTTTAGATGAAGATTCTGCTTATAAATTACTGAGTCCATTAGGCATTCAAAATGCACCATACCAAGTGTTGGATGTTGCTCAACCACAAGCATTGAAAATTGCATATCCAGTGGTAGTGAAAGTCTTACATGATCAAATCAGTCACAAAACTGAAGTTGGCGGCGTGATTCTCCATGTACACAATGAGACAGAGCTTCAAGCAGCAATCAAGCAAATCAAAACCAATGTTGAGAAAAACTGCCCAGATCTAACTGTTGAAAAAGTATTAGTTCAATCCATGGTGAAAGGTCTAGGTGAAGTACTTGTCGGGTTTAAACGTGACAAGGATGTAGGCCCAATTGTGATGCTGGCTGCTGGCGGCGTATTAACTGAACTATATAAAGACAGCTCGATGCGTTTAGCACCTGTGACGATTGATTCAGCTTATGAAATGATTGCTGAAGTAAAGGGCTTAAAAGCTCTGGATGGTTTCCGTGGTAAGCAGAAAGGTGATTTAAAAGCGATTGCCGAAACTGTAGTGGCTTTCTCTCAGCTAGCAGTATCTAAGGAATACTACATTGAAGAAGCTGAAATGAATCCACTCATCGTAAATCCACAAGGACAAGGTGTTACCGCAGTGGATGCACTTGTTCATATCGCTAAGGAAGGTTAAGCCATGACAGAGACTATTCATTTTGAAACTGAGGGATCAATTGCTGTTATTGTAATTGATAACCCTCCTGTAAACACAGGTTCATGGTCTGTGCGTAAGGGGCTGCTCGATGCAGTTGAAAAATTTGCACAGGATGAGACCCTCACAGCAGCAGTGATCATTGGTAAAGACAAAAACTTTATTTCAGGTTCCGATCTTAAGGAGTTTGGAAAGCCAATTACACCGCCTGAATTGCCTCAAGTGATTAAGGCAATTGAAGAATGTCCAAAACCTGTGATTGCAGCAATTAGTGGTGCAACTTTAGGTGGTGGTTATGAGCTGGCACTTGGTTGTGATGCACGTTTAGCCGCAGCGAATACCTTGGTAGGTTTACCTGAGGTGACTTTAGGTATGCTTCCTGGTGCTGGTGGCACACAACGTTTACCACGCCTGATCGGTCTGGGTCCTAGTATTGAAGTGATTTGTAGCGGCAAACGTCTTAAAGCTGCTGAAGCATTCAAACTAGGTATGGTCGAAGCTATTGCTGAGGGCGACTTACGTCCGTTTGCAATTGAATATGCAAAAACAGCGGTAAAAAATCCGTTATCGAAGAAAATGGTAGCAGCTGAACTTGCTGAAGAACTTGATGGCATTATCAAAAAAGCCTTGAAGGCGGGTAAAAACCGTCCTCAAGTCAAGGAAGCGATCCGTCTGATTCAAGCAACAGCGACAGTTGATTTCGAAACTGCTTTAGCCGAAGAACGTGAAGTATTCCAAAAACTTCGTGTAGGTGAAGAGGCATTTGCATTAAGACATTTGTTCTTCGCAGAAACCAGCGCCAAAAAGGCCATCAATCTGAAAGAGACGCCAGTTAAAGCCATTAATAATGTGGTGATTGTGGGTGCGGGTACGATGGGAACTGGTATTGCTGTTGCGGCACTAAGAGCTGGTTTTAAAGTTGCAGTTTATGACCAGTCAAAATCAGTACTGGTACAGTGCAAGTCTAAAATTGATGACATCTATGAAAAGGATGTTGCAGCGGGTCGAATCAAGCCCTCTGACCAGCTTATTCAGCTGGAACAGCTTGAACTTTCAGATCATGATTCTGTTTTTGAAAACGCTGATCTGATTATTGAAGCTATTTTTGAAAATCTAACCGTCAAACAGAATCTGATTAAACAGATTGAAAGCGTCGCTTCACCAAATACGCTCATTGCCAGCAATACATCCTATATTGATTTAGATGAGATTGCCGAGGTAAGCATTCGACCAGAAAATATTGTAGGTATTCATTTCTTTAATCCTGCAAATATTATGCGGTTGGTAGAAGTGATTCACGGTAATAATACCTCTCAGGAAGTCATTGCTTCTGCATTTGCATTTGTCCAAAAGTTAGGCAAGTTACCTATTTTATGTAAAAACTCTTTTGGCTTTATTGGTAACCGGATCTATGCAGCTTACCGTTATCAATGTGAATTAATGCTGGAAGAGGGTGCCTTGCCTCATGAAATTGATCAGGCAATTGAAGGCTTTGGCTTTAACATGGGGCCATTTGCTGTGGGTGATTTATCCGGGCTGGATATTGCTTGGAATATGCGTAAGGCCAATGCCTCAAAACGTGATCCAAAGGCACGTTATGTCGATATTCCAGACCAGCTCTGCGAAGCACAGCGTTTTGGTCGAAAAACAGGTGCTGGCTACTATAGCTATGCAAATGGAAAACCTGAAATTGACCCGATCGTTACTGACATTATTCTTAAAGCTTCTGCAACTAAAGGTATTGAACGTAAAAACTTTACACCTGAACAGATTGTGGAACGCGTATTACTCACTATGGCCAATGAAGCTGCCTTGCTGTTGGCTGAAGGGGTGACCTTACGTATGAATGATATTGATCTGGTGATGATCAATGGCTTTGGATTCCCTAAATGGGAAGGCGGACCTGCATATTGGGCATCTAAACAAGACTTAAACTATCTGTATAAGCAACAAGAAATCCTGGAACACAATACAGGTATTGGATTTAACAAAGGAGATTTATCCATTTTTCATAAACTAGCTAAAACAGCGTAATCATCGTTTTAGTATTGAGGTGTGTGCCTATTTGCCTGACTTCGGTCGGGCTTTTTTTACTTGAAAGAAAGATATGAGGTCGTGATTTTTCGGAAATTCTTACTGATTTCTGCTCAATATAATCAAATTAACCAATATTGAATTACACATGAAAAATGAGTGATCGAAGCAGTTTAACAATGAGTGTATTGATGACACCGGATATGGCTAATTTTTCTGGCAATGTTCATGGGGGAACAATACTAAAGTTACTAGATCAGGTTGCTTATGCATGTGCCAGTCGTTATTCGGGAACCTACGTCGTTACATTATCTGTAGATCAAGTCTTGTTTAAAGAACCTATAAAAGTGGGAGAAATGGTTTCATTTCTGGCAAATATCAATTATGTCGGACGGAGCTCAATGGAAATTGGTATTCGCGTTGAAGCGCAAAATATTCAAACCCGTCAGAACCGGCATACCAACAGTTGTTACTTCACCATGGTAGCAGTAGATAGCAATGGTAAACCTACTACCATATCTCCTTTAAATCTTGATTCGCAACTGAAGCAATGCCGGTTTGAGGCTGCTTTAAGACGTAAAAAACTGCGACTACAGACCAGTTAAATTTTCCTAATGAAGCATATCTAAAAAAGGATTTGTGATGAAAAATGCATATATCATCGATGCTATCCGTACACCATTTGGCCGCTATGCTGGTGGCTTAGCACCAGTCCGTGCAGATGATCTGGGTGCTCTACCAATTAAAGCTTTGATGGAACGTAATCCAGGCATCGACTGGGAAAACGTAGATGATGTAATTTACGGTTGTGCTAACCAAGCCGGTGAAGACAACCGTAATGTCGGCCGTATGTCCGCCTTGCTTGCTGGCGTGCCATACCAAGTGCCAGCAACTACAATTAACCGTTTATGTGGTTCATCACTTGATGCAGTAGCTATTGCGGCACGTGCAATTAAGGCAGGTGAGGCCAATCTGATCGTGGCTGGCGGTGTGGAATCCATGTCTCGTGCGCCATTTGTCATGGGTAAATCTGATACAGCTTATGGCCGTAATCAAAAGATTGAAGACACCACTATGGGTTGGCGCTTCATCAATCCGAAGTTGAAAGAACTGTATGGCGTAGAAACCATGCCACAGACTGCGGAAAACGTAGCAGAGCAGTTCAATATTAACCGTGAAGATCAGGACAAGTTTGCTTTAGCCAGCCAGCAGCGTACAGCAGCAGCTCAGGCACGTGGCTTCTTTGACAAGGAAATTATCCCAGTTGTAATCCCACAGCGTAAGGGGGATCCGATCATAGTTGACAAAGATGAGCATCCTCGTGCTTCAACCACACTTGAAGGGTTAACAAAGTTAAAGCCTGTGGTAAAAGCAGACGGTATTGTGACCGCAGGCAATGCATCAGGTATCAATGACGGTGCAGCTGCACTTCTGATTGCATCAGGTGAAGCAGTGGAAAAATATGGCTTAAAACCTCGTGCCAAAATTATTGCTTCAACTGTTGTAGGTGTAGAACCACGCATCATGGGCTTTGGTCCAGCTCCAGCAATCAAAAAACTGCTTGAACAGACTGGCTTGACTCTGGATCAGATGGATGTAATCGAACTGAATGAAGCCTTTGCCGCGCAAGCCTTAGCCGTAACGCGTGATCTAGGTCTACCTGACGATGCGGCTCATGTGAACCCGAATGGTGGTGCAATTGCAATTGGTCATCCACTAGGTGCTTCAGGTGCACGCCTGGTAGCGACAGCACTAAACCAGCTTGAAGCTATAGATGGAAATTATGCACTTTGCTCAATGTGTATTGGTGTGGGGCAGGGAATTGCCTTGATCATCAGCAGAAAGTAAACAACGCTTTTGGAAGATTTTTAGAGTTTCTAGAGATCTTCTCTTTTATTATTATTTTCAATTTAAATCATAACTAAGTGATTGATATTTTTTAAAAAAATCAATCAACTTTTTGAAATACTTCAAAAAGTCACGGATGAACTTTATACAAATATTGGAGATTTTTATGCGCTTGGTTGTAAATACCCTTGCATTCACGGTAGTAACTTGTCTGTACAGCCATGCTTATGCTGGTACAACTGAACAGCAACAGATACAAGAACTCAGGGCTGAACTAGAAGTACTAAAAACAGCGATTCAAAAGCAGAACAATACTGAAGTACACACAACAACCACACCCCAGACTCAAGCCAGTTTTCCAGTAGTAGCAAACGTTCCGAAGAAATCTGAAGATTCAGCATTAAAATGGAAATCAAAGAACGGCGCAGAAGTCAATATTTATGGTTTTGTTCGTGCTGATGCTGCCTATCAAATTGAAGGTGCAAAAGGCATGTTTAATAGCATCAATAGTGTGGCGCTAACAGGGGAGGCTAACAAGAAATCTACTGAAGATCGATTGGATTCGACATTAACAACTACCCGTATAGGCCTGGATTTCAAGGCTCCAGTTCAGGATGCTGATATCGGCGGTAAAGTTGAAATTGATTTTCGTGGTGGCTCTGATAAGGATACAGTACGACTACGTCATGTATATATGACTTATAACAACTGGTTAATGGGTCAAACGACCTCTAATTTCCTGTCTACTGAAACCTCCCCCGAAATGCTCGATTTTAATACTCCACTTGGAGGAGGCACAACGCGTACTCCAATGGTGCGGTACACGGAGAAAGTAAATCCTAATACCCAGTATTTTGTCGCATTAGAAAAAGGTAATGATGAAAACAGATTACCTGCTGCCACAGCGAAATTGAGTCATAAATTTGCTGAGGGTACTGGCCTAGTCACTGCACGAGGCCTCTTACAAGAAGTACGATTACGTGATTTGGGCGATGAGACAGAGTTAGGTTGGGGAATTGGCTTAGGGGTAAACTATAAGCCTCTTAATCAGCTGATTCTGAATGCCAATTACTCGCATGTCTCTGGCGATAATAAATTTTTGTTAGCTACTGCAGATAATGATCGATTTATCAGAACAAAAGAAAGCCTTGAACTGATTGATTTTGATGCTTTCACTTTAGGTGTAACTTATAAATTTACTCCTCAAATTAGAAGTACATTAGGTTATGGTTCTATTATCTATGATGAAAACAATGTAAAGAATAAGAAAGGAGAGCCAAGCAACGATCATCTGCAGCAAGGTTGGTTAAATGTTATGTATAACCCAATAAAACCAATTACGTTTGGTATGGAATATATCTATGGTGAACGTGAGACTGTAGATAATAGATCAGGTAAGGATAATCGTATAGAAATTATGGCGAAGTATGATTTCTAAGGTAAATCAGCTTAAGGAATAGAGAAATTTCTCTATTCCTTTTTCAGCAATAAAATAGTTATATAATATTTAACTTATGTTCACCTAAAGTCTAGTTCATAATAAAAAAATAGTTAATGATTAATAAAAACATGTATTTATAAACATTATTTTTATATCTTATTTTTTATGGTTCAGGAACTTGGTGAATTCTAGGTCGTTTTTAGAGTAAAAGATGGAAATTGCTAGACCTCTACCATGTCAACGTAGAGGTCTCAGTAAAAATAAAAATTTATGAAGTAGTTTTATCGTTTTGGCCAGGTAACCGTATCGGCATAATTTTTTAAAACAAATTCACGCGTATCTTCTGCGATAAAGGCCTCTTTAACGAGTTCTACTTCAGGTCTCTGAGCAGCTTTGCTATTGGATACAAGCACACTGTCATATTCCTGGTTATCTTGTTCAAGATAAATTGAATCACGTTTGGGTATCAGGTCAGCGTGAATAGTATATGCGCCTGCCATAATTGCTAAGTCTGAATCATTAAAGCTAACGGGCACTAATGCATGTTCAACTTCTAAGAATCTTAGTTTTTTGGGATTAGCAGTAATATCTTTTAAGCTGGTTTTCGCACCTGTATTAGACTTTAATTCAATCAATTTAGCTCGTGCTAATAAATTTAGTGCACGTCCTCCATTTGATGGATCTGATGGAATTATGACTTTAGCTTTATCTGGTAGCTCATTAATATTTTTATATTTAGGTGAATATGCCCCAAACATCCCATTAAAAGTAGAGGCTATCGCTACTAAATCCCAATTATTTAACTCTTTTGCTGACTGCATATAATACTTATGCTGGAAATAGTTCAAATCAGCCTCATCATCTGCCACTGATTTGTTCGGAATCAGACCATCATTGGCATATTTAATTTTCAATTCAATATTTTGTTCTTTAACTTTATTCTTTACATATTCAGCAACTTGTGGATATGGAGGATTATCTCGTGTAAGTAAAGTAACTACTTTAATTTCACTGTTCGCAGTAGTAGCTGTTTTATCTTGTTTAGCACAGCCTGACAACCCAAAACCAATTGATGCTGCAAGAGCAGCAGTCAATACATTTTTAAATTTCATAGATATTCCATTATATGCGCTGTTTGCGCAGTTGTATTAAATAGCGCCTTAAATTTTTAGGACGCTTAACGTACAGTGCTAGGTTAGAAATAGCCGATATTTGGTACAGTTTTTTTATTGACTAAAATGTCACCTAATACTTTAGCTTTCAGGCTGACTGAGTTATGCGTTGATAGCGTACGAATATTGCGCCAGTGACGATCATTTAATGTATCTCGTCCCATTGCGGAAGCACCGATAACTTCGAACATCAGATTGGCAGCTTTTAGGGCTAGCGGATCAATTGCGACTTTTACTTTTGCTGCATCTGCCGCTGCTAGCTGCAGTACAGAATCATAGCTAGGAAGGTCTAAATGCTGGATCACACGATCTAATGAACGTGCTGCCCGTAAAACGGCATTTTCAACAATAAAAGAAATAGAAGAAATTTCACCCGCTTTTTCCAGAAAAAGCGGTTCATCATGCGCTTGTTCAGCATTGCCATAGCTGAACGTGCGACCACGAGTGGCCAGGAGCACAGCAGTACGATCTTCTACAGCTTTGGTTTGGCCTGCAATAATGGCTTGAATGTACAGCTGTGCAAATGGCTTATTCACTAAACCATTTCGTTTAGGCCAACGGATTTCATCTTCGGAGATGGCAACCCTTTTAAATAACGTAGTACCACTGGCAGTGTTACGCTGGCCGATGCCAATCCAGTCATCAAGAATTTCTACTCCTTCACGATTTGTCGGCACAACTACATGGCATAAAGAATCTAGGTGACTTTGTGCCCATACCAATACGTAGTCAGCATGCAAGGTACCAGTAGTGAAGTATTTTTTTCCGTTTAAAAATAGTTTGTTATTTTCATTTAGGATATGGGTTATCAGCTTGCCGTTGCCAACATTATGTGAAGATGGTTCAGCCAGGGCATTACTAATAATTTTTCCACTAGCAATACGCTCAAACCATTTTTCACGGTATGAAGGATCGGGATGTCTCAACACATCTTCAGTAAACTGAAAATGTGAGTGGAAAATATGTGCTACATCAGAATCTGCGCGTCCTAGCTCTATAATCACAGCAAACAGTTCTTCAATGCTGAGTGCTTGACCACCATATTGTTTCGGCAGACGGAGTGCACCCAATTTTTGTGATTTCAGATATTGAACAATCTGAACTGGTGGCAGTTCACCATTAGCATCACGTACTTCTAAATCAGCTTTAACTGCATCAATCAATGCAAGAAATTCTGGACGCTCGTGGTAGGGAAGTGATGCATTTGAGACCTCCTTAACTTTAATATTCATAAAACTAGACTTCCTATATACTTATTGTTTTTCCCAAGTGACTGTTCCTGAATAGTTTTTCAGTACGTAATCACGAGTATCATCGGCCGTAAATGCATCTTTAATTATTTGCACTTCAGCTTTTTGCTGTGACTTGGAATTCGCTACTAAAACCGCATCGTAATTGTGATTATTTTCTTCCAAATATAGGGCATCTCGCTTTGGCACAAGGTTGGCATGGACTGTATAGGCACCGTCCATAATTGCTAAATCTGAATCTTTGTAACTCACTGGCACTAATGCATGCTCTACTTCAATAATCTGTAATTTTTTTGGATTAGCTGTAATATCTTTAACACTACTTTTTGCACCGGTATTTGGCTTCAGCTCAATTAAATCAACTGAAGCCAAAAGATTTAATGCTCGACCACCATTGGATGGATCTAAAGGAATAACAACTTTAGCTCCCTCCGGCAAATCCTTTAGACTTTTATATATCGGTGAATAAGCGCCAAAAATACTGTTAAATGTGGTACCTATAGCATTTAGATCCCAGTTATTTATTTCTTTTGCAGACTGCATATAAGTTATGTGTTGGAAATAATTTAGATCAGTTTCATTTTCAGATACTGATTTATTAGGAATCAAACCGTCAGTGGCATACTTAATTCTTAATTCAATATTCTGTTTTTTAACTTTATCTCTTACAAATTCAGCAATTTGTGGCAAGGGTGGATTGTCACGTGTGAGTAAAGTTACTACTTTGATAGCGTCAGCATCTGCTTTTGTATCTTCCTGTTTTACACAGCCTGCCAAGCCTAGACCAACAGATGCACTCAACATTGCATTCAATGCATATTTAAATTTCATATATAAATTAATCCCTTAAAAACGTTTATCTAAACGCTTCACAAAATAGTTGCCAGTAAATTGAATGATCTGAACAATAAAAATAATGATAAGCACAGTGAAAATCAGAATATCTGTTTCAAAACGATGGAAACCATATCTAATAGCAAAGTCGCCAATACCACCGCCTCCTACAATTCCAACAATCGTGGAATAGGAAAAATAACTTACTGTCACGATAGTGATTGAGTTAACAATTGCTGCACGTGCTTCTGAAAACAGCACTTTATGTACAATTTGAAATTTAGTTGCGCCCATTGCTTCCGCTGCTTCAATTACCCCACGGTTGACTTCTAGCAAAGCTGCCTCAACAAAACGGGCAAAATATGGAATACAACTAATTGTCATAGGAACAATGGCGGCTGTTGTACCAATTGAAGTTCCCACAATTAAGCGTGTTAAAGGCACAATAGAAATAGCGAGAATTAAGAAAGGGAAAGAACGGATGAAGTTCACCACCGCATTTAAAATCCCATTTACTAAATTATTGCTAGAAATTGAACCCTCACGAGTTAAATACAGCGCAGTGCCGACTATTCCACCAAAAATAATGCCAAGAAAAATCGTCACAGACAGCATATAAAAGGTTTCGCCCAGTGCTGTTTGAATTTCAGGCCAAATACCAATTACTTTTTCGTACATATTAAGAAGCCTCTTTTAAGCTGGTACTGACATCATTGAGCAATAGTTTTGAAATAATAGATTTGACCGGTTGCTGGATTGGCTGATTGAGGTCAAACTCTTCAATTACTTGGCCTTGTTCCATTACCGCAACACGGTTGCAGATTTTGTGTACTAGTTGCATTTCATGAGTCACGATCACTATCGTAATACCAAACTGTTTATTGATCTTTGACAGGTAATGCAGAATCGATTCTTTAGTTTGTGGATCGACAGCAGAAGTTGGCTCATCGCAGAGCAGAATTTTGGGCTGGGTCACAATGGCGCGGGCAATTGCAATACGCTGTTTCTGTCCACCGCTAAGTTGACTTGGATAAGCATCTTTTTTATCTAATAAATCAACAATTTCTAGGCACTCTAAAGCACGTTTATGACGTTCTGCTTTTGGCACACCTGAAAATTCTAACGGCAACTCAATATTTTCTAGAGCAGTGCGGTTGGTCAGCAAGTTAAAATGCTGAAAAATCATACCAATGGATTTACGCTGTTCGAGTAATTGCTTTTTTGATAATCGTAAAAGGGAAATACCTTCTATTTTAATATCACCAGTATTGGGGCGTTCTAGCAGATTAATCATGCGCAATAATGTTGATTTTCCTGCACCACTAAAACCGATAATGCCAAATACATCGCCTTGATGAATATTTAGACTAACATCGGAAACAGCCGTGAATTGACCATCCTTTTGTATAAATGTTTTCTTAAGATCCTGTAGTTGTATCATCATTTATTCTCTATGTTTAGCTCAGCATCACTGATGCAGTAGTCCTATGCAGCTCAACATAAATGAGAATTTAATATGTTTAAAATAAATATTTTTAATAAAATTATATAAAAATAATGAATACTAAATTTAAGATTGATCTATTATCCACCCTTTACAGAAGATTTATATCAATAATTCTAATAAAATTATAATGAAAAATTATGATTTTGTATGAAATTTATCAATTATATCAGTGTGTTAGTAATATTTATTAAAAAAAATTCTGTAATTTATTGATTGAGATAATAACGTTACTTTTATTCTTTTATAAACAAAACATAGCTTATTCTGAATTTTATCTTTTCATATGAATTATATTCACTTCGCTTTAAATTAGAGAGAATCTAGAATCCGCGAAAAATTAATATAGATCAATTTATAGCTAAGAATTTGTTTTTTAATATCTTTTTTTGTAATTTAATCTAAATATTCAAAGTTAATTTATAAGATAGTCACTTGCAACATCTACTTTAGATACTCAATTTAGGTGAATAGGGGTTTTGATTCGTTCTGTTAAAAACTAGAAACCCTTAATTCAGTATTTTTGTTAGAAAATTTCTTTTGTATGAATGAAGAGAATACTGATCTTCCTAAATAATGCATATTAAATTCACATAGAATAAGCTCCTGAATTTTTAAATAAATTTGATAGCCAGTATGATATGAGCTATTCAAATATCAAATTAGATTTCAAGCAGACAGCTGTGCAGCGCGATTATGCCGAGGTTAAATTTTTAATGAAGATTGAAGACATCCATGCTTTTATTGCTTTTGTTAAATTGCAATCCACGAGTCTTACTGCTCAACAATTAGGTATCACACAACCTGCAGTTACACGTCGTATCCAGAGTCTAGAACAAGCCTGTTCAGTGCAACTTTTTGACCGAAATACTCGCCCTTTAAAGTTAACCGCAAAAGGACGAGAAATATATGAACAGTGCTGTATTATCGAGCAAGAGTTCAATAGATTGAAGCAGATTATTGCTTTGCAAAGTGCAGATTCAACACATCTTAGGATAGGAATTCCAAATAGCCTGTCAGAGTCTGGTATTTTTGGAATGATACAAGACCTCCAAAAAGATTTTCCCTCTGCAAAAATTGAAATTAGTACAGGGTGGGGTAAGGAATTATTATCTAAATTAGCTCACGATGAACTTGATGGCGTGATTTCTACTGCAAAAGAACATAATGCTTTTCCAAAAGATTATTCTCTGAAAATTATGGGTACCTTACATATTAGGCCTGTAGTATCAAAATCTTTAAGCAGATCAGGTGTTTCAACATGGGAAGACTTGCAGGATCTAGGTTGGATTTTAAATAATAAAGGATGTGGATTCAGAGAATTTTTAACTGAACAATTAGAAAAACAGCATAAACAGCTAAATTTAAAAATTGAAGTTACTGGAACTAGAATCCAGTTGGATTTAATACAACAGGGAGTTGGTGCTGGTTTCTTGGCACAGGAATTAATCTTTCAAACTCCTCATTTTCACCAATTATCAATTATAGATACTGAAGAACTAAATCTAGATGTCATTGTTTACAATGCACGTCGAGAAAACTTGAGCCATGCACAAACTGAATTATTTGATGTAATTATGGAACGTTTTAACCAAAAATTGCATTTAGCGTAATCTAAAAACCATTCTTATGCGTGAAATTAATATTAGTTTATGATAAATATTTATTTAACGCATACTAATTTTTAAATTACAGTTGTTTCAAGTTCAAAAAAATATTTTGGAAATTGAAATGACAATTCAAATTTTAGGCATGATTGGCCATCGTCTTGCTTCGGAAACGATCCCAGCAGAAGGCCCAGTATTTAATCCAGATTATGTTGCAAATTTTGCTAAAGCCCATGAGGATGCTGGATTTGATCGGGTATTGATTGGTCAATGGTCAGATCAGCCCGATGGCTTTATTGTAACGGCTCATGCAGGTGCAAATACTTCGAAATTAAAGTTTTTATTAGCACATCGTCCAGGTTTTATAGCGCCAACTTTAGCTGCACGTAAGTATGCAACTCTAGATCATTTACTTAAAGGTCGTTTAGCAATTCATGTTATTACCGGGGGAAGTGATCCAGAACAACAGCGTGATGGTGATTTCTTAACTAAAGCCGAACGATATGCCCGTACAAAAGAATTTTTAGACATCGCTAAGCTTTCCTGGTACAGCGATAACCCCTTCCAGTACAGTGGTAAATACTATCAAGTCAAAGATGGTTTCTCAGAAATCAAACCTTATCAATCTCATTTGCCAGTATATTTCGGAGGTTCTTCTCAAGAAGCATTAAATGTAGCTGCTAAACATGCAGATGTATTTGCACTTTGGGGTGAGCCTTTAGCTGGTGCTGAAGAGCTTATAAAAAATATTCGAGCAAATGAAGTAAATTTTGAGCGTAAAAATCCACTGGATTTTAATATCTCTTTCCGTCCAATTATTGCAGATACCGAAACACAGGCTTGGGAAAAGGCACAGGATATTTACAGTCTGACTCGAGAGCAAATTGAAAACCGCGGTCTGCGCAAAGATAAACAAAGTGCTCAAAGTGTAGGAGCCCAGCGTTTAGTGGAGTTGGCATCACAAGAAGTGCATGACACTAATTTATGGACTGGCATTTCTACCTTAGTACATGGCAACCATAACTCTACAGCTTTAGTAGGTACACCCGAGCAAGTAGCAGAATCTATTGCAGAATATTATAAGCTAGGTATTAACAGCGTATTGATTCGTGGTTTTGACCCATTAAATGATGTCATTGAATACGGCAAAGAACTACTACCGAGCATCCGTTATAAAACAGCCGAACTGGATAAATTAAACAAGATTGCCTAGGCCTTGCTGACAAAATATTAAAAAGTGTGATTGAAATGAAAAAAATATTAGTTGGCATTATTAGTGCTGTTTCAATAAGTTTAGCTGCTTGTAATAAACAGGTTAATCAAGCTGAAAATACAAAAGAAGTGACTAAACTTAAAAATTCAGCACAAATTGAACTCAAAATTGGTGATCAAAAAGGAAATATGCGTGCCCAGCTAGAGGCTTCAAAACTTCTAGATGGTATCGATTATAAAATTTCATGGTATGAATTCCCGGCAGCAGCTCCAGTTGCCGAAGCATTAAACGCTACCGCGATTGATATTGGTTATCTTGGAGATGCACCATTCATCTTTGCAAATGCAAATGGTGGTCATGCACGCGCAATTGCGGTTAACCGATATGATCCCTATGCAGTAGCTTTACTCGTACCTAAAGATAGTCCGATTAAATCCATTCAGGATATCAAAGGAAAAACTATTACAGCGAATAAGGGCTCGATTGGTCAGCTGGTTACATTACGTGCTGTAGAACGTGCTGGCTTGAAAGCTTCTGATGTAAATTTTAAATTTTTGCCACCAGCAGATGGCAAACTTGCTGTTGCAAATGGCAATGTTGATGTATGGGCAGTTTGGGATCCATACACTGCCTATGCTGAAGTCATTGATGGTTTTCGAATCATTGAAAATGGACGTGGATTATATTCAGGTTTTACATTCCTTGCCGGTACAGAGCAAGCTTTAAATGATCAGCAGAAGCGTGCAGCTATTCAGGACTTTATCTACCGGCTTGAAGAATCTCAGGAATGGGTAAATAAAAACTATCAGTCATTTGGTAAAGAACTTGCAAAAATCACCGGAATTCCAGAAGAACCAGCCACATTAGCATTCAAACGAAAAAATGCCACATGGACTAGTATTACTGATGATGTAATTGCCACTTCGCAAGACACAGCAGATTTCTATCATAAACACCAATTATTAAATCAGAAAATTGATGTAAGCGGTCTGTTTGATCGTGAGTTTAATACAAAGCAGGCAGGAAATTAATATGGCTAAATATCTGAATGTTTTAGCACCTGTAATTAATGCTATTGAGCAAGGATTGATAGAACAACTGGATGAGCAAAACTTAATTCAGCGCTTTACACCTGAGTTTAAAAAGCTCCTCCAGGATTCAACCTGGCTTGAACCAGAGTTTAAAAAACCGCATCCAGAATATTATCAACAATATCTATTGTATCTAGATCCTGAAGAGCGTTTTTCCATTGTCAGCTTTGTTTGGGGACCAGGTCAAAAAACACCAATTCATAACCACGAAGTATGGGGTGCAATTGGTGTGCTTGAAGGTGCAGAAGTCTCTACACCTTATACCTGTGATGAGGCAGGTTTACATCCAGTTGCTCAAGGCGATTATCTCGAAGTGGGAGATATCGACTGGTTTACACCAACTACGGGAGATATTCATGCTGTTAACAATGCCTTTGAGGATCAAGTCTCAATCAGTATCCATATTTATGGTGCAAATATAGGCAAAGTTGAGCGTTTTACCTATCAACTAGACGGTACAGCTAAACCATTTATTTCTGGTTATTCAAATTTTTAAAGAGTGATGTTAAAAGAATGAAAACTATCGTTTATCAAGAAATCCGTGAAAAATTACTGGCTGGCGAGGAAGTTGCTATTGTAGATTTAAGGGAAGAGCATATCTTCGCCCAAAATCACCCCTTATTTGCGACAAATATATCTTTATCACGTCTCGAAATTGAAATTTATAACCGTATTCCTCGTCTAAATACACTCACGGTTATTTATGATGATGGTGATGGTCGTATTGAGCGCGCCTATAAAAAACTTAGCGAGTATGGTTATAGTAACATTGCAGTTTTAGAAGGTGGCGTAGAAGCATGGCAACGTGATGGTGGTGAATTATTCATTGATGTTAACTCTGCCAGTAAAGCATTTGGTGAGTTTGTAGAGCATCATAAGGGCACACCATCTCTTAGTGCCGAGGAACTAAAAGCAAAAATTGATGCTCAAGAAAATATCGTCATTTTAGATGCTCGACGTTTTGATGAATATCAGACTATGAGTATCCCAACTGGGATGAGTGTTCCAGGCGCAGAATTGGTTCTGCGTGCACCTTCATTGGTTAAAGATGAAAACACCCAGATTATCGTAAATTGTGCTGGTCGTACTCGCAGTATTATTGGTACTCAATCACTAATTAATGCTAAGTTGCCTCATGAAATTTTTGCATTACGAAATGGAACGATTGGCTGGACACTAGCTGGACAACAACTAGAGCATGGTCAGCAACGTTCATTTGTAGCTCTTGATACCCAGATCGATGCGCAAGCAAAACAAAATGCTGCAGAATTGGCAAAGCAAGCAGGTGTAAAGCAAATCAGTTTAATTGACTTACAGGATCTACAGGCACAGGAAGATAAAACCACTTATATTTTTGATGTACGTACTGAACAGGAATATGCAGCAGGGCATTTACCTGGTAGTCGTTGGGTAGCAGGTGGTCAGTTGGTACAGGAAACTGACCATTATGCTGCAGTGCGTGGTGCTCGTATTGTTTTAGTTGACGATCAACTTATTCGGGCATACATGACCGGTTCTTGGTTAGCACAAATGAACTGGGATGTTTATGTGCTAGAAGATGATTTTACGAAACTTTTGGCTGAAACTGGAGTATGGAAACCTGCTACACCACAGATAGATGTTGACTTATTTATTTCTCCAGAAGAGCTGCAACAACTTTCAGCAACACAAAATATTGCTATTTGGGATTTCACTACTGCAGCCAATTACAAAAAAGGGCATATCCCAAATGCACAATGGGTTTTGAAAGCAGATGTACCTAAACTGATCCAGCAGTCAGAATTTACAAACAAAGATGCCATTGTTGTGACTTGTGGTTCTAGCTTGCTTGCTCAATATGCAGTTCCAGAAATTAAAGCTCAAATCAAATCAACTCAAAAAGTGTATATCTTAAAAGGTGGTAATGCTGCCTGGGGGCAGGCAGGTCTGCCATTATCACAAGAATTAGATTTACTTTCAGAAGAGATTGATCGTTATAAACGACCTTATGAAGGTACCGATAATTCAAGAGAAGCAATGCAAGCTTATCTTGATTGGGAGTTCGGTTTAGTCGATCAGCTTAAGAATGATGGCACACATGGGTTCTTTGTAATATAAGATATTAAGTTTATTCAAAATAATAACCATTCTAGGCCAAGAAATATATTTTCATATTTCTTGGCTTAATTAATATCCGGTTCATGTAATTCATAACTAAATATTAAAAAATTTGACGTTATCACTAGTAATCTTTAATCTATATCAATATTAATGAACTTATTATCAGTTGTTATCTATTTAACTTATGTTCACCTGAAGGCTAGTTCATAATTTAATTTCTATTAATCTAATAATAAATTTAATTACTTAAGCCAATATAAAGTATAGATTAGAAAAATTTCGGTTCATGAACCTAGTAAAAATTGCGACTTCATAGCTTGAAAAGATAGACCCTATGGGCTTTGTTAATCATAGCTATTTTGAGCGCTTCTTTTTTAGTAAAAGAATCTCGAAATGAAGAACTGAACCGTACCGGATTTGTCGGAGACCAACTTTCTTGAGAGAATGTCCCAATGACAAAATTAAAATATACCCCTGAAATTAGAGAAAGAGCGGTTCAATTATTGATTGAATCTAAAAAAGATTATCCTTCTACTTGGGCTGCAATCACAGCAATTGCACCTGAGCAGCATGCTGCGCAAGGGCTGTAATCCTGAAACACTGCGTTCCTGGCATCAGAAGTATTTGAATCAACAGAATCCAATCAAAGTGCAGCAGCTTTCAGACCAGGAACGCATTAAACAACTTGAGCGCGAAAATAAAGAACTGCAACGAGCCAATGAAATTCTACGCAAAGCAGCCGCTTTTTTCGCCCAGGCGGAGCTCGACCGCCCACACAAATAATGGTGGATTTTATCCATAATAATAAAGAGCTGTACGGAGTCGAGGCGATTTGTAGAATTTTACCTATCGCACCTTCAACCTATTACCGAACTTTAGATCTCGCAGACAATCCAGAACATCGAGCGAAACGAGATTTACATGACTTGCATCATGCTGAACAAATTAAACGAATTTGGAAAGAGAGTTCGGGTCGATATGGTGTGCGTAAAGTTTGGCAAAAACTGAAACGTGAAGGTTATATTATTGCACGCTGTACAGTTGCTCGATTGATGCAGAAGCTAGGTCTACAAGGTGTTTGGCGTGGTAAGAATAAACAAACCACACGTAGTAGAGATGATCAAAAACGAGCGGATGACTTGGTGAGACGTAATTTTAAAGCTGATTATCCGAATCATTTGTGGGTTGCTGACTTCACTTATATTCAAACTAATTCCGGCTGGGTCTATCCCGCCTTTATTATTGATGTGTTCTCACGAGCAATTGTTGGGTGGAAAGTGTCAACTCGTATGAATACAGATATGGTGCTGGATGCATTGGAGCAAGCGTTGCATGACCGAGGTATGCCAAAGAATGTGATTCATCATTCCGATAGAGGTGTTCAATATCTTTCTATTCGCTATACCAATCGTTTAGAAGCAGTAAATTTACGAGCATCCGTTGGTACGACTGGTGATTCATACGATAATGCTTTAGCTGAAACGGTGAATGGCTTGTATAAAACAGAGGTGATTGAATATTTAAAAGCAGACTGGCAAGGTTTAGCGGATGTACAACTTGCAACATTGAATTGGGTAGATTGGTTCAATAAAAAGCGTGTACACAGTGCTCTGGGTTATGTATCGCCTTTTGATTTTGAAGCAATCTACTATAATAAGATTAACCCGTTAGGTCAGGTGGCCTAACTTAAATAAAAAGTCTCCGACAAACCCGGTACGGTTCAAACCTTGCTGCTAAAATCTATTTGAAAACCAGCTTCTTCTCATATCAGCAAGCATTAATCAATTCAGAAAACATCTCTATTTATTTTATTAATGGTCAAAGGTAAAAGTACTTGAATTGAGGTTTTACCGGGCTGTGAATCAATTTTAAACTCGCCACCCAAACGATGAATGCGCGCCTGCATGCTTTGCAGTCCAACATGCAGTCCAGCTTCTACTGTTTTGGGATTAAAGCCAATACCATTGTCTAAAATACACATCATCAGTTCATTATTCTCTGTCTCCGTCAAAGATATGTTAACTTCTGATGCTTGGCTGTGTTTGACAATATTGGTGAGAGCCTCTTCTAGAACTCTTGTTAATGTAAGGCATTGCAGAGGTACAGGGATATTTTTCCATGTTTGTTCAAAGTTCCAGTGTGAACGGATATCTATTTCCTCGAAGAGTTGGATAAATCTATAGCGAATAGGCGCTCCCCATTCCATAGGATTAGAAGGGACTTTGCAGGAGAAGCTGGAACCTGAGTCAACAATTTGTCGTAAATCACTGCGCAGCATTTTTAATATAGATAGCACTTGTGGTTTAGTGATTTTATCATTTTGTTCCATTGTGATGATTGAGCGTACAATAGAACCACCTAATCCATCATGCAAATCATGGGATAAATGAATGCGTTCTTGCAGCCTAGCATTTTCGATCGAAAGCTTATGCTGCTGTCCTAATGATGCTGTCAACTCCTGCTTGGCTTGAGTCACATTTTCTGCAAGTGTTTTATTAAAACGTTCAATTTTCCGTGCATTTCGGGCTAGACGCATAGCTAAAATAGCACCAACTGCCATGGTGGTAAATGGTCCAGTATAAGGAGAAAGCGGGCGCCCTTCCATAGTGAGCATAAACTGCGCATCATTAAAAGCTATGGGTAAGTAGATTAAATACAATACTGCTAGTAAATAAGTTTCTGGAGAATTTGATTTATAAGCAATAAAAGGATAGGTAATACATTTTAATAAAAAGATGACAACAGCAACTGAAAAGAAAAATTGTATTACTGTACTGACTTGATTGGTTGGTGCCAAAGTAATACAAACAATAGCCACAGCTAAGAAGATAAAGAGTAATTTTTGGATACGTGGAAATGACTTATTTGCAAAGTACCAAGCACCTAAACAGCCCGTGACTGTATAAATACAGAAGATAATATTCTGTAAACGGTCAATGTTGATAAAGGAAAGAAAATAAATCGGGTCGGTATATAAAAAGCAAAAACTGTAAATAACCCATCCTAAGCCGGTCACTGCAAACCATAAGAATGCTTTTTCTTTGCGGTTGGCCAGCCATGCCAAAAGATAAAACACTCCCACTACAATGTTGACCATCGTATTGAATTCAGGAAGTGTTCTTTTTTCTAAAAGCCATTTGTTGTACAGACTGTATGTGCTTGGATAATTGCCTAAAGCAACATGGCCTAAACCGGATTTTTGCGTAATACTTCCATATACTTGTATCCATAAGGTATTTTGACCTTGCTTTAAGCTAGATGTGGGCAAATTCCATATACGGGGCATATACTGGCTGCGGGATGCTGGCTCTTTTAGGTATAAGTCTTGCCATAGCAAATCGTCATTTAAAAATATTTTCCCGCTTTGTGTGATTCCCTCTATAGCAAAACTAAGCGGTGGATTGGACATAATAGTGTCACAGGTGTAGCTAAAGTGAATCTTATACCAAGCTATACCATGAAACTCAGGCCAACGTTTTTCCCAGCGATCCGGTAATTTTTCAAGGTTAACCCAGCCTTGAACAGGGCGCTGCATTTCCTGATTTACGTTGCCCTGAGCTGCCATTATGCTCTGTATTATGGTTTGACATACATCTTTGGGATGTTGAATAGTTGAAGCAGCAAATGCCGTATTGAACAATCCTATACATAAAATGAAACAAGTGAAGACTGCCATGATAAAAGCGTCATGATTTAGCTTAAATGAAGTTTGAGCAAATCCCAGAGCCATTACACTTGCTTCCCCATTCATTTATTTTAAAAGTTGGATAAATTTGATATTTAGTCAGAATGAATAAAATATAAAAATCAAAGACTAATTTTGTAAAGTATATTTTTTTTGAACAAAAATATATAGATAAATTTCATGATATTTCAAAGAAAATATTGGATACTCACTGGAGCGGTTTTGATGAGGCATGCCAACTTTGAATAATAACTTCTTATTCAAAAAATTTGATACACAGTCTATTGATGATTAATTTGGGCATGGTATTCAAGAATATTCATGCTAAAGTGGGTAAGATGCGTAGTATTTCGAAAGGCATTAAAGCGCATATTTTCAGAACTGAGTCCGCTTGGCGTGGCGCACAATACGTAAATCACTTACTTTGCCTGTACATCTAATCACAGCAGATCAAAGCCATTTTATAAGCGAGGCTTACCTGATGTAGCAAACAGGTTAAGCTTGATTTTAAATGAAATAATTTTACAAATGGGAGGATTATTTTAAGTCGGAGAACGGGAATCCAAATATACCTATGAATCCCTATGCCTCTATTATGCAAATTATAGAACCTAGTATGATTGTATCTGCGTATGAATGACGCGTTACAGCAGGATTAAACAATAGATCTTGGATTGTTGAATAATCCCAATCATTTTATAAGTCAGTAAAAAGGAGCTGATTGACAGCTCCTTTTTTTGTACTTTATTGGCAAGTTAAAACGACTATTTCATCCTTAGCTATATCAGGCTCTAAGGTAAACTGACTTGAGCAAGTCTGATTAGACGTTTGTACTTTAATAGAATAGCTTTGTGGGTTTAGACCGTAAACAGTCACTAAGTTTTGACTGTTAATTGGATATTTACCCTGTGCAATTCCTTCAATGTTTACCATGCTTCCGCTTTCAAGCGGCTGCTGATTTTGATCAATAAATTTAAAGGTAATGTTGTGGTTCGCAGTATTGCTCATTGGGAAATCAATAATATATCCACGTTGATTGATTGGCATAATGGAGCGAGAAGAGTGGGCAAAACTATCTTCAATACTGATTTGGCTGTCGTCAAAGATCACACTATTCTCACTATAACCATATAAGTTATAGCTGAAAATTTCACCATTCTTGTTGGTTTTGCCTATATATGAACCATTGCTGTAAATATCAACATTTGGCGTACCATCAACGCGAACGAGTGCAAAGCTATTCGAAATATACTTACTTAGATCAAAACGGTTGCCTAACCAAACCAGAGATCCCATATAGCTTGCGCTGTAATATTTTTGATCATCTGTTTGCAGGTATTGTAAATTCAAGTCACCTGCATTGGTTTTAAAGCGTGTAGATAAATTGCCTGAATACTCATCGTGGCTGCGACTAGCGCCAATGCTATAGTCAAAACCAGTATTGCCTTCACTGTATTGATTAAACTGCAGATTAGTTTCGTCATCATCATGCTGATTCAGATTCAAGGATTGTTTATTGTTATCAAAATTGTAACTTAGCCTGAGGTCAACACTTGCACGGTCATTGCTCTCAGCATCATAGGAGATACCAAAACTACCAAATAGATTGTTAGATAAAGAGCGACTGGTGCTTAAATTGAATAGCTTTTGATCTTCTGAATTCGATTCTTCCCTGAATTTACGTTCAATATAGCTGAGAGAAAGATTATTCAGATAAGGGATCTGATTTTTAGATACATAGATTTGGTTTTCCCGCGCTGGCAAATAGCTATGACTACTGTAGTCATCCAGACCTAGCATGCGAAAGTCTGCGCTATAATATTGTGAACGTAGGCCGACACTATAATTTTGTGTATTGCGCTTAAACTCAGTATTGACCGTATAGCCCTCTAAACCTGCTTCATCTGCATGGCTGTAGGCAGAGTTGACTTCCAGTAATCCCAACTTGTACAGATATTGGCTCCACATGAGTCCAGCACTTTCTAGTTTCTTACTATATTCTGCTGTTATGCCTAAAGTTGTCGATGCTGTGATACCTCTACGAAGATAACCGCTTCCAAACCAGTCACGATAATCATTATCTTCATAAGCATAGTTATAGCGTAATTTACCAGCGGAAAAATTATAATCTGTCAGTCCTGGACGCAGCAGCCGTTGATCGACAAAAACCGAGATATTTTGTACTGTAGTATTGCCTAAAATATCTTTGACAATAATTTGTGCATCACCTAAACCTGAAAAGCCAATATTGCTGTCAATGTTATATTGGCCAGGGTTTACTTTGGCGTTATAGGCTTGTGAACCGTTAATCATTAAATCGACAGTCGATTGTGTCAAAGCACTGCCTTGAACGGATGGGGTATTCCAATAGGTGAAATTGGGGCGTCTGCTGAAATTGGTGCCAAAGCTTAGACCACCAAAATAGAAAGATTGATTCAGCCCAGTATAGTTACTGACATTATCACCCAATTTTAAAGTCGTCATTTGTTCTGGGAATTCAAAACTTAAGGACGTATTTAAACGGTTGCTGCTCTGAGACTTGTTGTGATGATCATCATTGTTTTTACGAAACAAATGACTGCTGTTAAACAGCATGTTTTTCCAAAAAAGATTGAGGTCTGTCGAAGCATTGATTTGCTTGTTGTAATCACCATTTTGATAATACACATTATAGTTAATAAATCCGCCTAAATTAGGCATGTCAGGTATAAAACGCTGCTTTGCAGCGAGTTCCTGCTTGAGCATATATTGCGCGGGAATGTTCAGTTTGAACAATTGACGCTGTGCATCAATTTCACTACTAAAACTCGGATTGTCAATTAAACAATATTGAATATTATCTTGATTTAATGCACTTAATTGAGAAATATCAACAAATCCTTGTTGAAGAATACTGCACTCTATATAGCGCTGCTGATTAATGTTAAGAATAAAGGCTTCTTGTTGCAGATCTACACCGTTGACCCAAAGCCCTAAAATAGCATTATCTTGTTTAGGTGCATTGATTACTGAATGCTCGGTCCTTAATTCGGGCGCGGTTTTAGCCACAAGGTTTTTTTCAGCAACACTTTGCGCTAAGCCGTGTTGGGAATAAAGCGTACAGCAGATTAAAACGAGGGTAGATGGGGATGTGACAATATTGCGTACTTTTTTAATTCCTTTTTTCATTATTCCTGCTCCGCAATATCAAATTTCAACGGCTTATCGTTTGCGGTTTGCACAATGAGTTGAAGCCCTTTTTGCGGTTTAATGGCAGGAATGCTTAATTGCACTTGTTGCTGCGCAAGAATATATTTCATTTCATTTGATGTGAAAATGCTATTTCCTTTGCCATCTTGCAGAGTAAAACCAGTGATTTGGAAATGCCCTGTACCTAAATTTTTGGCATGAATAGCAGGCTGGTTATTCAAATCTTTTGCGAATTGAAATGACAAATCTGCTTTAAAGTTTTTGCCTGCAAACAGCGGTACATTAAAACCATACGCATATTTAATGCCGTTGGATTTCTCTGTATCAGGCAATGGTGAAATTTTAATGCGCCAAGCTTCTTCTTTTTGTAAGTTCATTGCTGAAATGGGCTGTTTAAAACCCATACGGATGACCTGCTTGCTGTTCGGCTCAAGCACAAATGAAGCAGGACTAATCACCAGTTGATTATCAGGGGTCAGAATGTCATTACCATTACTGTCTTGAGTCCATTTATATACATAAACTTCATAATTTTTGGGAGTTTCATCAGCAGAGGAGTGTAGGTTGATGGTTGTTGTACGCTGACGATTGTCCCCATTGATTTGCATTTTGACTGGATAAATTGCGACATTGGCATAAGCTGTTGCCGACATCATGCCAGCAATGCTGGCTAAAAAGCAAAGGCGGATCAATGATAGGTGAGACATATGTTTTCCCCAAAACTATGTGGTATTTAAATTGCAAATAGACTGCAGTAAAGCTAATTTTAAAAGAGGGTGAATTGTGATGCCTAGGAACGGAGGAAAGCCAAAGTTCTATGCTTCAAATAGGAAGTTTTGCAGAATGACTCTGCGGCATGTATGTGGATCAATGGTCTATACATACATGCCTATGAGAAATCAGTAGCTAATTTCTACAGTAACAGTATCGGTATAGTCACCTGCAATGTACTCTTCAATGGCAATTGCTGATTCGGTTTTGGCAGTGAGGGTATATGTGTCCGTTTTTGTAGTCGCTGCTGGAGCGACTTTTCCTGAAGCTGCTCCATTTACAATCACAGAAGTCGGTCCGCCTGTCAGAGTGATATCGTAAGGAATATTAAGCGTTGATTGGGGGTTAACCAGCTGAGATTTGTTAGGACCTAAATTATTTACAGATGATGCTTTAACGGTGTAGTTGACATTGCATTTCACATCAATGTTTTGAGTTGCTGGAGTGGTATCATGTTTTAAAGGTAGGCTGATAGCTTTAACTTTGTTTGAAATCGCACATGCGGTTGGGACAGTAAGGATGTATTTTACAGTGATACTGTCAGTACCAGCATGTGCAGCAAATGCCCCTGTACTTAATAATAAAATGCTGGTGAGTTTTATGAATGAATTCATAGGATCAATTTCCTTTTATTGATTGTAACTTTTCATTTCAAAAATTAATGTTAGAAAATATAGTCTGAAAAATAATTAAAATTAATTATTTAAGTTCTAAAAGTGGATTATTAAATAAAACATTTTTAATGCAATTAATAATTTACGGAAAGTTTGACAGAGGTGGCATAATCGCCAGGTCGATAGTTTGCAAGTGAGGATAGCAGGTGTTTGCCCATCATGATCGTATAATCGACATTCCTTACATCCGAGGTATTTTCATAGTTAATGCGAGCCTCTAATATACTTGGAGTGTTCCAAACTTGTTGTGAGCTTCCCCAGCCCCTCATGATTGTGAAATTTTGATTCGTATGCCATACCGGAATAGGGTCCTGCGGGTAGGTAGAAGACTTGAAAATAATATGTCCATCTTTTGTGTCTAGCCATTTATATTCTGAAGATTTAATTCTTTTGTTACAGTTCTCAAAATTATAGAATACGATACCCGGTGCTTTATCTAGGTATACTGTTCGATCCGAATTATTAAGAATACATTCTGCAGCAAGTGCAGTGCTGCATAGCCCGATTAAACTGAAAAAGCCAAAAATATTTTGAAGTTTAAACATGTAATACCGCCCCCAAATTCTTTGTTTTTAATATAGTGATTGTGTTTTTTTGTTAAATACCTAAATTTAGGTATTATTTAATTAACCTGAGTTCGACGAAATTCGCTTAGCCTTTTAGCATATTTTGGAAAGTTGGCTTATTGGGATTCAAGCAATAAGCCACTACAGCAGCCATAATATTCACCATAAAATTATTGACCGAACGATGACGTAAATGTTCAAGTTGCTGCAAATTTTTTAACTGATCATTCACTGTTTCGATCAATCCTCTTTTGCAAAGCAATTGTCTTTCTTCTTCGGTGTGGATGGATTTATTTTTCATATTCCTGCGTGATGGGGTCAATATTTTTAGTCCTCTGGCTGCTAAAGCTTCAGCTTTCGCTTTGCTCAAATATCCTTTATCCCCCAGTAAAACTCCTTTTAGTTCTTTAGTTAAAGATTCAAGTACAGCAACATCATGAACATTTCCCGATGTGAGTTTGAGATTAATAATTTCACCTAAATTATTGATAATCAGATGTAATTTAAACCCATAAAACCAACCCGTACTACTTTTCCCGCGATCAGCCAGGCCTTTGAATATACGATGCCTTTTAATTCGAAGATTATGGCAAACAACCAACTTGGTTGAATCAATAATACTGATCCCTGTATCTTTTCCTTTAACTTGATGGAAGAAACTACTCAAAGCTTGTAGACAACGGGGCATGATTTCAATAAACCGGTTGTAGCTAAGAAGTTGAGGAAAAGCAGATTTTCAGAATGGAACGATCATTTGGCAATAAAAATATTTGAAGAATCTAAAGCCAGATTGATGAAATAAAATCACAATGGTCATTGCTTCAGATAAGCTTAAAGCTGACTTTTTTAACCTGGATTTTTGATCAGAAATTAAAGCTTTTTCTAAAGATTCATTAAATTTTTTGCAGAAATCATCCACAATACAAAATAATTCGGTAATATGATCCATTGAAAATCCTTGTTTTATAGAATTTTGTCTTGAGAACCAATATGTTACAAATACAGGGCTTTTTTTCTACTCTTTTTTATATCGAACTCAGGTTAATTAAAATAACGGTCATGACTTGTTTTAGAAACCATAAAAAACGCCAAGAATTTTAAAATGATGGTCAGCCTGTTACAGCCTTAGAGCTACAGCCGCTCTATTTGCAGGGATTTATCACAAAGAATTTTCCTTTTTATTTTTACTTAATGCTGCAATGCAATCAGAAGTGATTGTGGTTTTGGTTTATGATAGATATCACGTTATTGAGCAATTAGGGTGAGCCATTAAATTATTGAAATTTAAAATCCCAAATTTTAGGGATAGCAATTCTAAAGCTAAATGAAAAGAATCTATGTAAATAAAATGGATGGTAAAAAATGTTTGATTTCAGCACGCCATTGCTTAAGCCAATGCTGGTTTTAGAAGATGATCCGGCTCAGCAGTGGAGAATTTCTAAAGTCTTACAGGCCTTTGGTTATGAAGAAAAAGATATCTTCTATTCTCAAACCATAGAATTTGCTGTAGATATTTGCAGTAAAAATTCCATACAATTTATGCTAGTAGATTTAAATTTACCCGATGGCAGCGGCATCGATTTTATTATGAACATTCGTGCAATAAGTGCAAAGACTGCACCTATTATGGTTCTTTCCGCATGGAATACTTTAGATGTTATTTATAAAGCTTTAAATGTAGGTGCAACAGGTTATGTCTTAAAAGAAACAGATGATTTTGAACTTATGTTTGCCATAAGAACAATGCTAAAAGGCGGTGCTATTATCGATCCACATATCGCCAAAAAAATTCTAAGAAAATTTAAAAAATCATTGATTGATTTGCCGGTGAGTCATGAGCAAGTTCATACCAATTTATCACAAAGAGAAATAGAAATATTGACTTGCGTCTCTAATGGATCGAGTAGCTATGAAATTGGCTTGGAGCTTAATATTTCAAAACACACTGTAGATACGCATATTAAAAAAATTTATCAAAAGCTGGAAGTGAATTCCCGTACTAAGGCAATTTATGCAGCTAAGCAAATAGGTTTAATTAGTTAAATGCAAAAGTGGTCAGCAAATTTAGATTCATCAAAGAATTTTTACTTCATCCAAATAGGCTGAAATTAAAGCCCTGGTTGTAGTAAACAAGATCGCCATCTATTGTTATAAATTTAAATTGACCGTTTAATAGATCTCTTTCATAAATCAAAAAATGATCTTCTTTTTGGTTAATATTTGCACTCCAGATTTCTTGGCATTCGTGCATAATCTGCGGATGAAATACATCGATTCAAACAAGCTTTCTGATCTTCAGTTCAAGCGATACACGGGCATCTCATGGCCAACTTTCTATTTGATGGTTGAGCAATTGAAGAAACATGTCCCTGCCAAAGGCAGACCACCCAAGTTAAGCCTGGAAGACCAGGTTCTGCTCTGTCTAAGCTATTGGCGGGAATACCGAACTTTATTTCACGTTGCGAAGAGTTACAGGGTTTCAGAGCCCACAGCCTCAAGAATTTACACCATGTTGAAGACTGCCTGATTCACTCCAATCTGTTTAATTTACCGAAGAGTTTACCCGAAGGTGAAGGCATCGACTGGAATGTTGTGATCGTAGATGCCATAGAAATTCCAATCCAAAGGCCTAAAAAAACAGAAGAAAAGCTATAGTGGCAAGAAAAAGACCCATACCTTTAAAGTACAGGCCATGATTCACTACAAGACTCAGCAAATTCTGAGTTTATGTAGCAGTCGCGGTGCAGTGCATGATTTCGAGTTGTTCAAACGCAATTTAAACCAGATTCCTTCAGGAGCCGTTGTTCTTGCGGATAAAGGTTATCAAGGGATTTATACTTTGTATCCCAATAGCCTGTTGCCCTTAAAAGCCAAAAGACGCTGTAAATTGGATCCTGAACTCAAAATCTATAATCAGGAAATCAATAAAAGAAGAATAGGCGTTGAGCATGTATTTGGCAGCCTGAAAACCTTCAAAATCCTTGCTGAGCGTTATCGAAATAGAGGCAAAAGACTCGGTTTGAGATTCAATTTAATTGCTGGAATCTATAACTTGGAGCTGAGTAAAAAATGATTTATGAAGGAGGTCTATTAGTGTAAGGCAAGAAATTGCTTAAGTTCTTGAACGAATTATTAATGAAAATTAGAGATGTAAAATAAAACTGAGATTAATTAGAAGTGGGTTATATAAAAACTCACTTCAAGAATCGACAAATAGATGATTGACAGCTGTTGAAGGTAAAATTTATGAAGTATTCTTAAGGTGAACATATCATATTTTATAAGTGAAATAGAAATCACTTAAGTTATTGAATTGTGGTTTAAGTAAGAGGTCTATGAATTTAAAGTATCATGTACTCAATTTAACATAATCTATATTATACGAAATAAGTTTGTAAGCCCAAAATAGAAATGTCCGGTTTCTCCAAAGTAAAAATGTCCGCTTTTAGAATATGCACTTTTGCAATTTCCTTAGCGGACGGTTTGATATGTTGGTGTCTATGTCGGATAAAGAACTTAAAAGATTGTCGGTCTTGCAAGAAATCTGTGATCAACGCATAACTCAGTCCCAAGCTGCTCAGCTACTTCATATTTCAGAACGTCAGATCAGACGTTTATTGCAAAAATATAAAACTCAAGGTGCAACTGCATTAGCACATGCTGCACGTGGCCAAATCAGCAATTCCAGGCTTCCTGAAGAGCTCAGACTCAAGTGCCTCAATCTGGTCGCTGAGCAATTCCATGGTTTTGGACCCACTCTAGCGCATGAAAAGCTGACGACCATTCATGGATTCAATATTTCAGTGGAAACACTGCGTTCCTGGATGATTGCAGCCGATTTATGGATTCCTCGCGCTAAGCGCCTGAAACGGCCGTATCAGCCTCGTTATAACCGGGACTGTTATGGTGAACTGATCCAGATTGATGGCTCACATCATGACTGGTTTGAAGGACGAGCCCCTAAATGCTGTCTGCTAGTATTTATCGACGATGCTACAGGAAAATTGCAGCATTTACGCTTCTGTGAGTCAGAATCAGCCTTTGACTATATGATTTCAACACGTTTATATATCGAACAGCACGGTAAGCCTTTAGCATTTTATAGCGACAAACATTCAGTCTTTAGGGTAAATCAAAGTAGTAAGAAAGACTCCAAGATCACGCAATTCGGACGCGTGCTCAGCACTCTGAATATCGATATCATCTTCGCCAATTCACCACAGGCCAAAGGCCGTGTAGAACGAGTCAATAGAACTCTTCAGGATCGTCTGATTAAAGAAATGCGTCTGGCAGGCATCGGTTCGATTGAGGAAGCGAATGGATGGTTACCCTGCTTTATTGAGCAATTTAATCGTAAATTTGCCAAGATGGCCTTTAATCCCAAGGATCTACACCGGACTGTCAGCGAAACTGCTGAGCAGTTAGATGATATTTTTACCTGGCGTGAACCCCGCAGAGTCACGAATAGTCTGACGATTACTTATGATAAATGCGTATATCTTCTGGAAAATACGGAAGAAAATCAAAGGCTGATCGGCAAGTATCTTGAGTTTCTAGAATACCCGGATGGTACAGTTGCAATTGAATATGAAGGTCGAAAAATCAATTACAGCATCTTCGATAAGTTAAGCCCACTCAATCAGCGAGAGATTGTTGAAAATAAACGTTTAGGTGCTGTTCTGAACCATATTCAACAACAGCATGAAGAATTAGAACAACGAAACAAACGTAATCGTTCTCAAAAGATGCCCCGTAGACGAGCACAGAAAACAGCAGTTCAACAACGATATCTGAATCCTGTGCTTGACTTGGAAATGTCTGTATAGGACATTTCTATTTGGTTTTTAGGTAGGACATTTCTACTTGGGAATAACACTCGGCCCCCGTTTCATTGGTAAACCGATAGAAGAATGGGATGACGTTTCAGATATCTTAAAATATTATCAGGCAGATTCGGTTGTTGAGCATATTCTTGCCTTACAGAATCAGGTAGAAGACTTAAAACAGGCTCTACCTAACAATAACTATTTACCGGTGAATGTAATTTTTCTAAGCTGCCTACATGGCAGTGAACTAATGACTTTAGGTTCAGCCATGCCAAGCTCACTTCTAAGCTGCCTACATGGCAGTGAACACTATCAAGACCTTGAGCAAGGTAACATGGATCTTCTAAGCTGCCTACATGGCAGTGAACCTCAAGGTCTTGGAAGTACTGAGCCAGTAATGTTTCTAAGCTGCCTACATGGCAGTGAACCTGCTGGAATAACAATAGATACACTTTTATCATTTCTAAGCTGCCTACATGGCAGTGAACCAACTAGAACCGCATTTTGACGCGGTGTTCAATTTCTAAGCTGCCTACATGGCAGTGAACGGCTTGGCTGGCAAAGTCCATGCCCTTGAATTTTTCTAAGCTGCCTACATGGCAGTGAACGGTGACAGTTTGCATGATGCTTATCAGTCATGTTTCTAAGCTGCCTACATGGCAGTGAACTCTAGGGATTTACGACAACACTAACGCTAAATTTTCTAAGCTGCCTACATGGCAGTGAACCGGACTCAGGGCCTCTCTCACTGATCAATGAATTTCTAAGCTGCCTACATGGCAGTGAACAGGCTTTGGCCAAGGTAGAACCGGATGCTTGCTTTCTAAGCTGCCTACATGGCAGTGAACACAATGTAATTTCAAATGTATCTTCACAAGAATTTCTAAGCTGCCTACATGGCAGTGAACCCAGACATTACCAATGCTCAGATAGCGACCCTTTTCTAAGCTGCCTACATGGCAGTGAACAGGATCTGTCTGACTCACTCAAGACTTTGGTTTTTCTAAGCTGCCTACATGGCAGTGAACCAACTGGAACGGTTCGACTGGCGACTGATTTATTTCTAAGCTGCCTACATGGCAGTGAACTTAGCAGTGCCCGTCTCTAAATCTGAAATTACTTTCTAAGCTGCCTACATGGCAGTGAACGCATTGCATCGTAATATCGCACCTTAGCGTCATTTCTAAGCTGCCTACATGGCAGTGAACTCTGCATTTTTGAAGTGACTCTTTCTTCAATTTTTCTAAGCTGCCTACATGGCAGTGAACGCCTGAAAATAGGCCGTACAGCAATAATGGATTTTCTAAGCTGCCTACATGGCAGTGAACAGGAGCACACCATGAGCATTTTAAAATTAGGTTTTCTAAGCTGCCTACATGGCAGTGAACAAGGATTTTAAAAATGATTCAGATGCTCGTTTTTTCTAAGCTGCCTACATGGCAGTGAACCATCGCTATGCGTTCGGCTGTTATTTGCATACTTTCTAAGCTGCCTACATGGCAGTGAACGATCAGTACTTATCCGCCAAGCGGATCTACTATTTCTAAGCTGCCTACATGGCAGTGAACATCTTGGCCATGAATGGGCAGTTCCTCTCTGATTTCTAAGCTGCCTACATGGCAGTGAACCCAGTGGATATTGATTCTTGGCTTGTGGTGAATTTCTAAGCTGCCTACATGGCAGTGAACCTGGCAGGCAGACGGACAGAAGGGCCATTGGGTTTCTAAGCTGCCTACATGGCAGTGAACCTTTGTTTACTGGTCCTCTGAACCAGATTGAATTTCTAAGCTGCCTACATGGCAGTGAACACCTGTCAGCTAACACAATGAACCTATTGGCATTTCTAAGCTGCCTACATGGCAGTGAACCTTGTACCCATCAATCTGAGATTGCATCAGCTTTTCTAAGCTGCCTACATGGCAGTGAACTATGGGCCTGATCCGAGACGTGCAAATCAATGTTTCTAAGCTGCCTACATGGCAGTGAACAGTTTTCAGGATTTCACCAAGATACTATTAAATTTCTAAGCTGCCTACATGGCAGTGAACATGAAAACACAAAACAAACCTTTGAATTTTTATTTCTAAGCTGCCTACATGGCAGTGAACTGCGTAGCTTTGATAATCACCATCAATTTAATTTTCTAAGCTGCCTACATGGCAGTGAACTGGCTACCGTGTTGCACCTACTCATATCGCAATTTTCTAAGCTGCCTACATGGCAGTGAACCATGCGCGACATGTAACGCACACTCTTAATGATTTCTAAGCTGCCTACATGGCAGTGAACTACATAGCTATCTGCAAAAGCCCAAGCAGCAATTTCTAAGCTGCCTACATGGCAGTGAACGCTTCTTGTGCTAACTGCTGAGCTTCCTCTTTTTTCTAAGCTGCCTACATGGCAGTGAACAATGAAGTAGCTTGCGTACTCATCACCTATATATTTCTAAGCTGCCTACATGGCAGTGAACAAGAATTAGGTTTTATTTCCGAAAAGAAACAATTTCTAAGCTGCCTACATGGCAGTGAACGTGAAATTATTATGAATACAAAAGTTAATGAATTTCTAAGCTGCCTACATGGCAGTGAACTGTACTGGGTCGGCATAGCAAAAGCCGTAAATTTTCTAAGCTGCCTACATGGCAGTGAACTTTGGAAATAATTTGGTTATTCAAATAGACATTTTCTAAGCTGCCTACATGGCAGTGAACTTGCATCTGAGACATAAGCCTTGATTGACTTATTTCTAAGCTGCCTACATGGCAGTGAACATACTGACTTAGTGCAGTTTAAAACAAGTGATTTTCTAAGCTGCCTACATGGCAGTGAACGCCAAAATGCTTAAACTCAACGGTCTTATTGTTTTCTAAGCTGCCTACATGGCAGTGAACCAATAGTTAAAAGAAAAACCCTTGCAGAATAATTTCTAAGCTGCCTACATGGCAGTGAACCTAAATGCCGTAATTCGCGTTTTAGAGTTTGGTTTCTAAGCTGCCTACATGGCAGTGAACACGTGGTTTTAGTTTGGCATGGTCAATATCTATTTCTAAGCTGCCTACATGGCAGTGAACTTAACTTTTCTGAAAAGTTTAAAGTAGGTGATTTTCTAAGCTGCCTACATGGCAGTGAACCATTGGTTGGTATTCCTGCTATCACTGCGTATTTTCTAAGCTGCCTACATGGCAGTGAACAAATCTTAAATCCTGAATATCGCACTTATCCCTTTCTAAGCTGCCTACATGGCAGTGAACGTGTTTGATGCCGACTCTCTAGTAAACCATACTTTCTAAGCTGCCTACATGGCAGTGAACTATACAGCGATCTCTTGTGACCCAAGGTCATTTTTCTAAGCTGCCTACATGGCAGTGAACGAACAAAAGTTGTCAATCACACTTGCCGATATTTTCTAAGCTGCCTACATGGCAGTGAACGGCTTTTCACGCCTGGCTTATACGACGGAACATTTCTAAGCTGCCTACATGGCAGTGAACAAACTTGCTGCCATTCCCTCTTATTACTCCACTTTCTAAGCTGCCTACATGGCAGTGAACATTTGGCTCAATTAATATTGCTTTATCCCAATTTTCTAAGCTGCCTACATGGCAGTGAACATGAATATGGGTTGGCTCTGGTGATTCGATCTTTTCTAAGCTGCCTACATGGCAGTGAACGTTGGTGGAAATCATGGGACAAGTGGCGGTGATTTCTAAGCTGCCTACATGGCAGTGAACATGATGTCGGTTCACGGCATAGAAATTATGGATTTCTAAGCTGCCTACATGGCAGTGAACATAGCGATATTCATCACCATCACGTGCAAACATTTCTAAGCTGCCTACATGGCAGTGAACCATCTGAGTGATCAGAGCTAATAAGTCCTTGATTTCTAAGCTGCCTACATGGCAGTGAACGAGAATCAAGGATTTTGACACCCTGAAAGTTTTTTCTAAGCTGCCTACATGGCAGTGAACCACTGCTGGACTTGTTTATTATTTTTTGATTATTTCTAAGCTGCCTACATGGCAGTGAACCAGAATAGAATAGAATCTATTGACATAGGACTTTTCTAAGCTGCCTACATGGCAGTGAACAACCTGACAATTCCTGTTGGTGGTGGCTATGATTTCTAAGCTGCCTACATGGCAGTGAAGGTTTTCTTAGCTGCATCGCCAAGCTTGGTTTTTTTCTAAGCTGCCTACATGGCAGTGAACTGTTCGGGCAATCAGCAGCGGGCTTTGCGTCATTTCTAAGCTGCCTACATGGCAGTGAACTTTGCAGCAGCGATTATTTATGTAGGGATGTTTTTCTAAGCTGCCTACATGGCAGTGAACGATGCAGCTAAGAAAACCTTGAAAGACGTTGATTTCTAAGCTGCCTACATGGCAGTGAACTTCAACAAGGTTGCCGAAGTCGAAACGGTCAATTTCTAAGCTGCCTACATGGCAGTGAACACAAATTCAGGCTGCTGGTTGCTGCGCTTGTCTTTCTAAGCTGCCTACATGGCAGTGAACGTTGGGTTTCATGGCAAAAACTCCCTGGTGATTTTCTAAGCTGCCTACATGGCAGTGAACGCTTTCGCGCTCGGCAGCTTTGTTGAACTCTCTTTCTAAGCTGCCTACATGGCAGTGAACCAGTTGCAGTAGACGGTCAAAGTTTCGCGCGTTTTCTAAGCTGCCTACATGGCAGTGAACTTAATCTATTTGTGGCAATGATGATGCTAGACTTTCTAAGCTGCCTACATGGCAGTGAACAAGCCAATCGCATGCAGCTTGTTCATTAATGCTTTCTAAGCTGCCTACATGGCAGTGAACTCATCGTACTCAACCACACGACCATCTTTAAATTTCTAAGCTGCCTACATGGCAGTGAACAGTGATTTTAACGCAAAAAATAAAGCTATAACAGTGATTTAACCCTTAAATCCCGTAAAAGACCCAAGTTTCAAATCACTGTCATAACCTATTGATTTTATTAAGCTGTTAAAGATTAAAAAAATATTGGGTTAAAATTCAGGTACAGATGACTCTGAACTTAATCCATAAGTGCTAAAAACCTGAGTTTCAGATTTTTCAGCAGATTGTTTTTCAATGAAGATTTTAAAAGCGTGCTTTTGACTTAACTCTAAATTTTCAGAAGAACTATCACTCAGCATATTGATATAGGGCAAATCAGTTGTTTTTACAAACTTACCGTAATGTGCCAAGGCATTTTCATAACTAAAACGCCCTTTTCGCTCATCATGTCGCGCTAAGCGTGCAGCACTGCTTTTGACTTGCTTACGCTTATACAGTGCATAACCCGTAACTTTTTTTGAAGACACTGGTTTTACAGAACTAATATGTACATAGTCCAAATAACGACTGAGCCATTTGGGCACATCCAATTGAATTAATTCCTGTTCACTTAAGCCAAAGATACGTAACTTTTCGCCAATAAATCCCTTCCCTTTTTGAGGATCAAAACGATAATCAGGAAATGAAAAGCCAATTTTCACCTTACTGCTTTCGTCTTTTAAACCAGCCAATGCAAGATGTAGCTGTTTATAAATTTTAGACCATAAAAAGTTAATCGAGATTTCATCATCTGGCAGAAATTTTAATTCCAGATAATACTTCATTATTTATCACTCTCGCCAAATACACCACCACGAACCAAAACTGCCATCACATAATGCTGCTGTTCAAGTTCAGGTACTTTATTGTCGTTGACCCAAGCATCAAACAAGCTATAAAAATCTTGTTTTTCTTTTGGTTGGCGATATGCCTTACCTTCCGAGGTTACTGAACCGTATGGCTCAACTGCAATCGGTTTATCTGCATTTGGATACCATGTATCAATCGTACGTAGTGCATTACCAATTTTTTGTGAATGAATGCCTGCTTCTTGATTGCCAAAAGAGTATAGAGTTTTACTCTTAGCACCTTTGGAATTGCTCGTATCTAGAATCAGTTCTTGTGATGGATATACTTCTTGCCCTTCACCTAAACGAGAAAAACCTGTCACTTTAAGTAATACATGTTCCTGACCATTTAAACCTGCTTCAATCCAAGCGGAAAGCTTTTGAATTTCATTTTTTTGGTCTTGATGTATTGTTGCTTCATTTAAACGATTTTGTAAAGCATCAAAACTTAATTTTTCTACGCTCTTACCATCAATTAAACGTTCAACTGTAACCGTGACATTTTCAGCACCAATACGGTTACGCCACAAGAATCGACCATTCGCTAAATTCACAGCATAACGATTTGCAAGTTCACTAAATTTATTCGCAGCTTCATAACCTGATACCACTGCTTCAAGGCGTTCCGCAAATGCTGCATCATTACATGCAGATGGACGACCTACATTCGGCAAGACACGTAAGCTAAACGTCACAGCAACGGTATCTTTGCCTTGTGGTAAAGCAGCAACATCTACCGTTTGCAAATTGGCTTTATTCACGGCTGCATTGATGGCTGCTTCATCCGTTTCTTTACTATTTTTAGGACGATTAGAAATCGTACCACGTACCGATTTTTCTTGAATTAAGATCGGTGTGTTTCCTGCACCTTGTGCAATATCCGCCCAATTTACGGCAAACATACGACCATCTGATGCATCTAAATGACGGTTAAATGAAAGTACTGATGCTGTTTTTAATTTGTCATTCTTAGCCATGATTAAATTTCCTCTTCTTCTATTTCAAAGTCAAATGATTGATGTAGTTCTTCGTCTGTTAATGACGCGTAAATTTCTGATTTAGGTGAAAATGGTTGAACGAGCTCATACAGCCCATTTTTGGGTTCAGTGTTGTAGTTCCACAAAATGTCCATGATATTTTCAATACGATGTGGACTTTGCCATTCACCTAAACTGATTAAGGTTTCAACAAAGGTGGCAGGATAGTCATCATGACGTAATCCTTTAATGCTGCCTTCAGGCTGTAAAGCCGTTAAAGCTGCATAACCAATGGGTATCGGCACAAGCCAACCTTTTAAATGTTCAGGGCGTGGTCGTAACGTCCAAACACCCTCTACTGATTCTTGATCAACTGGTGCTTCTTGCGCAGTACTGACAAAATTGAAGCGTTGAATATCCAATAACGTATCGAGCAAATCAGGACTATTTTTCTGAGTCGCTAAATATGTTGGATTTTGCACTAACCAATTTTGATGTGCCATCAACAGCTCATGACGATGCTGTAAAGCAAAACCTGGTAATACACTCCGACGTAGTGTTTTGGTTTTCTCTACTGCATCGTGTTCTGACCAATTGATCAATTTAGGTTTGACACGTTTGTGTGGAAATACCGAACCGCCTGCCAAACGCATGTTGTAGACCAACTGATTTAATCGAGCTAACAAGCTTTGCGTCTGAGTCGATAAATCTTCGTCATTGGCAGATAGATGTTCGTCTAGCCCATCTCCTGCTAAACCAATCAGTAAACTGACTTCAAAGTGTCCTTTGCCCTCTTCAATCATCGCAGGTGTAGAACCATCTGCTTTTAAAGGGTGACGAGCTAAATTCAGTTGATACGGTGAATAACGGAAATTATTGGTTTTGGTAATTTGTGGATTAAATTGATGCGATATAATCCCAATACCACAACATTCAACAGTTGCATATTCAGTAATTTGATTCAGCTGACGCTGTAAATGATGCATAAATCCAGTAAATGCACTTGGTGCTGGGAAGCCCCACGTTAAATGACTACTGATAATCGATGCATTTTCAACATTTAGACGTACAACATACAATGCTTTAGGATAAGTTAAATGCATTAAGCAAACTCCTCTTTCAGCAATTTTAATTTTTCACGTAAAATCAAAGACCAAGCACGGGCTTCATGATCGTCTAAATCCACAATCTTGCCTTTTTTTGTGAGGATCTCATTCAGCCATGTGCCAAAGTTATAACCCACTTCAGTATGCCAATCTCGTTCACGATAAGCCTGTAACCACTCAGCTTCTTCTTCCATCAATTCTTCGGCATCCTCTTTATTAAAGAGTTCTTCCCGATAGCCATAATCGAGCCAATAACTTTCTGCACGACTAAAACTAGACTTCTGTGTCCAACCCGATGGTGCACTTTGTTGTAGCTCAAAACTTATATCAATAATGCAATCCGCCAATTTAGATACCAAGTCATCCCGTTGTGCACGAAATTCCTCGTTATTGCGACGATCTTCTTTACGATACAAAGTCACGATTTTATGCAACAAAGACTTAATGTCTTTACGGTTGCTTAAATAGCCTGTAAAAACCGAACCACGTTTTGGTAATTCAATCTGCTGACCTTTCCAAGTCGGTGGAATGGATGGTAATAGCCACATGGAGCCACGTCGGTCACTATTAAGCTGTGAAATATTTTGCGGTTTAGAACCACCAAAATTTTGTACCAAGAGATTCGGATACTCACGGCTTTCATGGGCATGGTGTATTTTTTTAAACCGTGCTTCACGTAGTGCTTTACTCTCATCACTAAAACGATCATGAGAAAGCTGTTGATACGCTCGGTGAATCAACGAACTCGGATATAAAATCACTAAAGTATGATATTCATCATCTTGCACAGGAAACAGCACTTGTTTAGAGAAGCGTCCTGCATTGAGTTCTGTTGGCAACTGACTGAACGCTAAAAAGCGTTCATAACGTAACTGTGCAATTTCAGATTTCACAGATAATGCTGAGATTAATTCCTGATCTGCATTTAACAACCGATCAAGCAACGATGTACCTTGAAAAGATAAACGTAGCATCTTAAATACATCTAATACGGCAGCATTACCAATCACATCAGCATCTAGTTTTATACCTTGGGAACCCACATAATGATGCGTTTTGTCCGTATTGCTATAAAACATAGCAGATGCTTTTGAATCAGGATGGTGTTGTTTCGGTGTATGCGTCGCCAAACGTAATTGGCTAATGCGTAGACTCGCATCTTCCAACCACGTTTCAAACTCATATTTTTCCAATAGCTTGTCACGCTCTGCCATATCATCCGCTTTGAGTTTTTCCAGCTTTTCATTCAAACGTCCTTGAATATATTGCTCTATTAACTCACGAATGCTAGCAGGCTCGGAGTTTTGAACTCCCTCTACTTCATCATTCATTTTTTGTACTCATTACAAAATAAATTATGTTTTAAATCATTTTTTGTTATCATCTTGATAGATTAACTATCAATAATGATGTGTGATGCCAATTGGCTAGACCCTTCTAACTAAATGTGTGCTAAACATCGTTACCCCCCTTACCCTATCGGGTGATGTGTGATCCTGCCAGATCGATAGTTAGTCTTTTTAATTTTTAAACCTAGTTAGTACAATTAAACTATATTTTAAAACCACTAAATCTAAGATAAATTATTTTTTCAGATATCACAAGTACAAAATTTAACAACTTGTAAGTTGAGAGCATCAACAATTACACTATGCGTATTCACTGCTAAACAAGCAGCTTAGAAATAGTTCGTACATTCAAACTAGTTTGTATTTTATTCACTGCCATATAGGCAGCTTAGAAAGCTAGGTTTATCAGGGTTATTCCCTGATAAATCCTAGCCAATTATGGTATTTCCACTTTTGTAGGTCTTTTAACTCGGGTAAATTCAAACTTAAATAACGACCACAGTTTTCACTCCAAATCCTGTCATTTGGATTGACCTCTAAATATTTCTGCAATGCTTGCTGAGGGTTCTGATTTGGCCAACAATGAATCTGCGGATTGTCAGCTAGATCAACTCGTCGAATTAAACTTTCTTCATACAGCCAATTTCCCGTTTTATCGTTATAGGCATAAAGACCTAACGCTTCCTCATCTTCCTCCGCTCTAAATGCCATGAACTTTTCTGCTTGTGATTGTCTAAACTGGCTTAAGCGTTGCAAAATCCCCGTATAATGAATCGGTGTATTCCAAAAAGCATAGGTTGGAAATTTAATCGGCACACTTCTACTCACTCGCATATCAGGGCTAATGCCTTGCCCCAATAAAATTGAGTGCATGCGATCATGCTCTAAATCAACCAAATTTGGATAACCAAATTTTTCATAATATTTCTTTAAGTAGTTTGCTCCCGGTTGCTGCAAACGTGGTATAGCATCTAATTGGTCTAGATGAGCTTTTCGAATTAATCCATCATCAATATCTTTAGTAACACCATTTAAAAAATGTCTAGTCGTCTTAAACTCAAAACCCGTCGCCTCAAAGCCTGGGCGTGAAAAACAACTTCGATCAGGATGTTTAAAATGTCGAATATTGGTTTCCATTAAAAAGACATTTGGCTTGTCATTAGCTTCTATGCGATGACGTCGTACCCGTCCAGAAGCCTGAATAATCGAACGCATAGACGATGGTTCTAGAATCATCCAATCATAATCATGATCACGCCCCACCTCACAAACAGGGGAAGCTAAGACCAAAATAATATGCTGTTGTTCTGGATATCGATTTAGCCACCCCTGCACCATTGGATGATCATGTGGCTGTTTAGATTGATTTCGATCTAAAATTTCATCTAAATATTTTTCAATATTTGCACGCATCAACAATGGAAAGCGCGAATGATAGACACAAATATGAATGCGGACATTTGGATCAATCTGCTGTTTTAATAACTGCTGAGCAATTTCAGCTAATGGATCAATATTGGCAAAGCGTACTAAACCCACACTGTATTGTTTGCCTGTATTAGGATCTGTAATTGAATTTTCACCATGTGCAAGCATTGTCGTTTGCAGAATTTTTTCTGTAAAAACTTTTTCCCACTTCTCCTGCGCTGATATTCTTCGCGGTAAACCCACCCATTCAACTGTACGTCGTTTGGTTTGCTGTGCTTGCTGATTTAAGAACTCAACACGTTGTTTAGTAAATTTGAGATGGGCTTTTTTAAAAATGTCATTCGCTTGACTATCATTGATATTTTGATCGCACGGAATAACCTCATGACAAATACTGTTAGGGTTTTCATCAAACCATGCAGCAATAATCGGTTGGTCTACCTGTGTACGATTTTTATTATAAAATTTACGCCCAGAACTATACGCCAAATACAAACCATTAATTTCGGCAGGTGTGAGCGTTGCCGATGACAATAATACCCGACTACCCAACAAACCTGCCCAATGCACCAAACGTGTCAGCGCATAATAATCTTCAGGGGAAAAATCATCAGGTTCATCCAATACCAAATCTGATGACATTAAACGTAACATCGGTGCAATTTGTTTTCCGCCACGAGTACTTTCAGTGGCTGGAATTAAATGATCTATCGTGCAACATAAAATTGGACTCATCAGCATTTTTCTTACTTGATGATTTCCCTTTAACCATTTGGCAAACATATGCTGCTGATCAAGAATACCTTCAAAATCTAGTTCATGATCATCATAATCAACATAGCTTTCTTCATCTGTCAGCCCATTTAAGGATTCTGAACCGATATTTTCTGCAATATACTGATTTTGTTTCGGATCAAGATTTTCTATATTTTCTTCTAAAATTTCTTTTGAATCTTTCTGGCTATAATGCTCAAAGATTTCTTTAACTGCTCCACCACCGACCATAATGGCTAAATCAGTTTCGTCTAAATCCAGTTTCTGACGTAAAGCTTTACCTGTTTGCAAAGTTAATGTTCTAAGACCTAGAGCAATATTAAAACGTGCACCTTTTTCAGGATCAGCAAGACCGTACATAATTCGGGTATTACCCAAGGTTTTGCCTCGCCCAGTCGAAGCCAAATTCACACCAAAAAAACCATGATTTGGATAATCTTTTTGTATTTTACACGCTAACTGATAAGACTTATCTTGCCATTGATAATATGAGTTATTGGTTTTACCTTCTAAACCTTTTTGTTGAGGTAGACGATCAAACAATGCATCTAATCGAGTCAGTGCACCCATCAGTTGCCTCGCCGATTGGCTTACCCCCACCAAATGATCGTCTAAGCTTTGCTTTAATGCACCAAATTTATCCGTATTGGCATATCGATCATACTTTGGATCATGCCATTTAGGATTGGCATCACAACTTGAATAATAATGGTCTGACAACATTAAGGTCAGCCGTGAAATATGACTCACATATGGATCATCTAATCCAATCGAATGAGGAAGATTCAGTAATTGCTTTAAATTACGTGCACAGGAATTTACTTCTCTACACCATGTTTCACTATTGAAAGGAATATGCTCTTGCCGAATATTCCAGCATTTTTTAATCTCTTTTTGTTGAGTACTATCACCATCTACATATTGTTTTGGATAGCACCAACTAAATTTTAAGTCACTCCAAATTGATTCAAATTTATCTGTTTTATAGCTTGAATCTTTGGTATTTGGTATCGGTAAACGATGATGTGAAACAATCAGCCACGCTGTTAGTTTTGCAATGGTTGGTAAATTTTGAAAAGGTGAGCCTGATACTTGGTTTATTCCATCTTTAATGACTTGATCCAACCAAGAAAAATTATGATTTTTATCAGACATGGATACAAGGGCATCAATCCAATCTTTATCTTCTTCACCACAGCTTTGCACAAAAGCTTCAAATAATCTCAGAGAAATCCATTCATGTCTAAATGGATCAGCTACTGGTTTTTTACTCTTCGAAACATTTTTTAATTTCGCAGCAAAAAATGGATTAATTTTGCCAAAGTCATGAAATAGTGCAGCGATGCGAGTGACTTGACTGACAAAACTTGCTGAGTGCCAATTTTGATCACAATAATCTACTTTTAACTGTTTTGATGTTCGATTTACCGGCACAATCCCCTCACGATTAAACTTATTCCGATTCCCCACAATCCACAGCAACTCACTGCGACGTCTGCCTCGAATCCAATGACAACTGACCGCTGTACTTTTGGTCACAGTCTTACGCAGTAACTTTTTCACCGCTATTAGACCGTCTTCTGTAATCACTGTTTGCCACGTGTTATCCCCAATCCGATCAGCAAAAGCATCCAATACTCGACGAGTACGTGGAATGGCTTTCTTTTCGCATTGACTAATAAAGGTCACAATCATAATGCTTACCCCTCTACATCATGATTTTTGCAAGCTTGTGCTTTGACCTGATCAAACATAAAGTCCAATACCTTATGCTCAGTAAATTTCTGTAAAATCTGCTGCCGAAACTCTTGCTCGGTCATTTTCTCTTTGGCACAAATAAAGGCATAGGGTAAAACCACTGCGTCTTTAATTAAATCCGCTACATCAAAGACCAATGCCCCACGACGGGTTTTACCATGCATCACTGCAAAACCATGTGGAATACCCAAAACCCAAAGTGTTGTAGCAGCTAAACCGTAGGCCAAATAATTACCGTGATTTAAAAAATCATTGGCTAAATCCCCTTGTTCAGGGTTACGACTAAAATCCTTAAGCCCTGTCCGAGTCGCAGCAATTTTATAAAGTAGTTTCGTTGTGGCAGCTTCAGCAAGTAACAGATCACCAACCTTACTTTGCAATGGAATTTTTGCACGATAAGCATTGAGTGCTTGTTGAATATCTAAATCATCGATATGAAAGCTATATTCTTTTAAATCCCGATCTTTTGCCCAAATTTTGTGAATGTATTCAATTCGTGCGACTTGAAATTGCTTTGCCACTTCTAAACGTTTTGCTTCATCAAACCAAAAAGACAACCAACCTTGCACATATTCAGTGGGACGATATTCACTTTGTGGTGTCATCCACTCAATTTCACATCCCATAAATAAAGGTGTTCCACCACCGCCCGTAAAACCAACGAGTACGCCGGCACTCGCCAACATGCGCATTGCAGCTTGGGTAATGGATGTCCCTGTACCAAGCATAATGACTGTGGTATTGGCTATCGGGATATTCCAATACTGATTTTCATTTTTAGCTTCTGTTAAATACAAAACACGCCCATCTTTTTGCATGACGCGGCAATGCTCGAGATAGTACAAATTTGCACGTTTAGAATGTAGTATGGCTTTTAAATCTGTGGGATTAAGATTATCCATTGTTTACTTGTAAAGAATTATTTATGAATTAATCTATGAAATTTAAGGTAAATATTCTAGTGATTTTATTTTTTAGACGACAAGTTACGTCACCAAAAAATAATGTAGCTTAAGTACCCCTCTTATCTACGAATCACCAACTTAATTTCAGCTCATTGATGAATTTCATAAACTGACTAACCGATAAGGTATTGGGTGATTTTTACTTTATTCACAGAGAACGGAATTAGTACAGAAAATTTTCATGCATGATCTTATAAATGGCAAGACATGCTAAATGACAAATACTATGACTTCTTTTACAGCGCGGATTCAAATCTCAAGTGCAACACATTTGTAGGTGGTTGAAAAAGTTAGGTGTATTGTAAGCATCCGCTGAACCCCATCGCTATATTTTAACGGGGTTCAGGTTTCCATCGGTGTGGCAGCAATTCTTCTATTTGGGTCGCTTTGTGTGTCGGCAGCCTTTTCAGCACATCACTTAAATAGGCATACGGATCCAGTCCATTCAGCTTGGCTGACTGGATTAACGTCATGATATTCGCCGCTCGCTGACCACTTCGTAGCGAGCCCGCAAACAGCCAATTCTTACGCCCTAAGGCCCAAGGACGCATCTGGTTCTCAACCCACATCCTCGTATACGAGGATGGGCAAATAGGTAAATTGCCATCATCCAGATAGCGGCTTAAAGCACTCCAACGTTTTAGGCTGTAATTGATGGCTTTGGCTGTGGCAGAACTTGGTGGCACCTTTACAGCGTGCTGGTTGAGCCAATCATACAGCTGTTGCATCACCGGTTGACTATGCTGCTGCCGGTAGTCGTAGCGTTCTTGTGCTGTATTGTCAGTCTCTTTTCTGAGTTCTGCTTCTATCGCATAGAGTTTTTGAATCAGTGCTAATGCCTGTTCAGCAATTTGACTTTTCCCAGTCACATGCAGTTCATGGAATCTACGACGTGCATGGGCCATGCAGCCTACTTCAATGATTTGACCTGATTTAAAGCGGGCTTTGTAGCCACTGTAATCATCACAGACCAAATGACCCTGCCAGTCTTGCAGAAAGTCTTCTGCATGCTGACCTGAACGACTCGGCTGGAAGTCATAGATCACCGCCTGAATAGGATTGTATTGTGTGGTGGCATAAGCCCAGACATAACCTTTCTGTGGTTTTTTCTCTTTATAACCAAGTTGCATGATGGTGACTGGTGTTTCATCTGCATGAAGCACTTACTGTTGTAGCACCATTTTTTTAAGGCATTGGCTAGAGGTTCTAGTTCCACACCACAGCGACCAATCTGAGAAGCACTGCTTCGCAAGGGACAGCGTAGATCGAGAAAGATCAATACCAGCCCGTTGATAGATCAGGCGCTGACGGTACAGCGGCAAATGATTGGCATATTTAGAGACCAGTACATGGCTCAGTAGTTCAGGTTAAGCGATCCCTTTATCAATGACATACGCAGGCATCACTTGCTGAGTCAGGGTATCACACTGATCACAGACCCATTTGCCACGCACATGTTGTTCTTTATAGAACTGTGCCGGTCTGAAATTCAGTTTTTCACTCACATCTTCACCGATACGACGCAACTGACAACCACAATCACATTGGTTTGATGCAGGTTCATGCTCAATACGTACACTCGCTAGATGATCTGGCAATAGTCGACGTTTAGGTTTATTGGTTTTGGCTTTCTGTGTCGATCCATCTATTTTATCTGCATTCAGCCGTTCCAGTTCTAGCTCGACTGCTGCGATATCTTCTTCAACCGCTTCATCCCACAAATGGATTTGTTTGGCGGTGAGATGTTCATTTTTGCTGCCAAATTTGTGTTTTTTAAATAGCGCCAGGCTCATGCTCGTATTTTTGGTTGAGAATGGAAAGATGTTGAACTTTGGCATCTAATTGCTGATTTGATTTTTCTAATTGTTGATGCTGCATCGCTAACTGTCTGGTGAATTCCAGTAGTTGTTCATGGGGCAGTTGGCTTAAGTCAGGTAGCGTATTCATGACCACAGTATAGTATGCCTGAGGTCATGAGAGTAAAGGAATAGAACCTTTGGAGAATAGCAGAACCAAGTGGCTTGGTTTAGAGCATATTCACCACCTGCTGTCGACCAACTCTTTGCTAGGGCAAGCCTTGGATTAATGCTTGTAATTGTTCCGAACTGAGTGAGATGGTTTCACCTTGATGAACCTGAGCCCAGTGGAATTTACCCTGTTCCAGACGCCGGGCACACAGCCATATGCCCGGTCCATCATGTACCAGTACTTTCATCCGATAACCACGTTTATTACAGAATAGGTAAGCGCAATAGGGTTTGATCGAACCAAAGGCTCTCAGCACCTGAGCCATGGCAGTATCCATCCCTGCACGCATATCCATTGGCTGAGTAGACAACCAGATTTCATCAATACGGATCATTGAGTCAAACCCTGTATCAGCACCAGTAATTCAGTCACTGATTCCACAGGCCATTCAATCTTGATTATCTGATCCCGTGTGCAACCTTGTTCCTGATGCACTGGTATGCTGATATGAGAATCATACAAATTAACCCATCAAAATAAGCCAACAATTCAAATTATGGAATCATTGGCTTAAATAGGCTTCGGGTTAATTAATGTTCAAATACTAGCTCTTTTAATTAAATTCCAGTTTGTTGCTATCCAACATATAAATGAGCCTACAATTACCATACATGTGCCTTTCCAAAAACTTACTGACAAATCAGTTTGCAGAATGAGCATAGCACTTAAGGAGGAAAGTATAGGAGAACAATAAGTTGCAGCCACTAAAATAGTAATATTACCCCTCATGATTCCTATATTCCAAGCGGCATAACCTAATCCAACGGCCAAGCCTGCCGATACGATATATAAAGTTGTTATCAAATTTAGACTCGGAACTAGTAACTCCTCTACCCATAAAAATTTGATCCAAAGGATGATTGCCGTAAAAATAAAAAAAATAGAAATTGGATTATTTCCTTCACTCATTTTTTTAGTGATCACACAATAAATCGACCATATTATTGCCGCTGCTAGCGCCAAAATATAGCTTATCGGGTTACTTTTAAAATTTTCAATAACCTGGTTAAGATCTAAACCCGACTCACCTGTTTGAATATAAATAATTCCAATAATTGAAAGTAATAAGCCAAAAATGACCCAAATACTAAATTTTAGTTCTTGAACTAGAATAAAAGCCATTACCATTAAACTAGGCCATAAATAATGAATAATATTAACTTCAATCGATTGTTGGGCATTTTCTGCATAAGCAATAGCAAATGCAAAAGATAATTCATAGCCACAAAATAATAATGTCCCCAAAAATAAATATTTTTTAGAAATTTTTCTTAAATTAGGTAATTTAAAAATTAGCAACACTAAAAGCGCACTACAGCTATAGACCAATGTAATACCTAAATCAGCACCCAAGAGCATACTGACTTTCTTTATTAGCCCTGCCATCAAGGACCACAATAAAATTGCACTGAGCCCAATTAATGTTGCTACATTTTTTGTCATTATTTTCCCACTATTTAACTATATTCATTACAAACTATTTTGTTTTTTCATATTGTGATGTATAAAGTGCTTTTTGATAGGCTTCATAGGATGCTTTACTGATAATTACAGCAGAATCTCGGCCTCGACGTGTAATTTCAACTGGTTGCCCATCTATGGCTTTATTTATAAGCATAGATAACTGAGCTCTGGCTTTTGAATAGTTTAAGATTTCCATCTATTACTCCTAAGTATCAAAACAGTTATAAGACTCAATCTGCACTTGCTCTGTTCTTCATTTAAAAATGCTTTATTACACTGGCAATACTTAGCTCAGCCAAGCTTGAAATAAAACTATTCTGTCTCAAAAATAACTTTATTCATCAAATGCTTACAAGATTAAAAGCTTTTTTATAAACTATAATTTATAGCCTGCTTATCTAAGCATTACCAAATATTTAAAAATATAAAAAAAATGTCAATTTATCCCATAAAAGGTAAAGACCTATAATTACATCAAATATTTATTCAAAATGTAGGCTTGAATCTAAATTTACCTAAATGTCCTATTTATCCTAAAAATCGCCCATTTTGTTATATGAAAGACATGGCAATGAGTTCAAAAATAATGAAAAGGATTTTTAGGATTTGATCATGGCAAGAATAAGTTCAACACCTGCTGATGATGATGGATGTGCATGGTTTCAATTGAGTCCCAATCGAGTACCACAACCAGAATTACAAGGATTAGTAAAAGCTGACTGGGTGATAGTGGGTGCAGGCTTTACTGGGCTAGCAGCAGCACGACAACTTGCATTGAATTTCCCAGAAGATCATATCGTTTTGGTTGAAGCTCAAGTTGTAGGATATGGAGCTTCAGGACGCAATTCTGGCTTTATGATCGATCTGCCACATGACATTGGTGCAGCGGATTATATTGGAGATATCAAAACAGCAGGGATGCATTTAAAATTGAATCAAGCTGCGCAGAAACTGATTCAAAAACTGGTTAAGGAATATCAGATTGATTGTCAACTCGACCCAGCTGGAAAATACCAAGCTGCTGTAGAGCCACGAGGTTTAGCTATACTGGAGGCTTATAAACAAGGTTTAGAAAAATTAGGCCAATATTCAGAAATAATTAATGAACAGGACATTCCTGAACACCTCGGCACTCACTTTTATAAAAAAGCTTTATATACACCTGGCACACTGCTAGTTCAACCAGCAGCTATTGTAAAAGGCTTGGCAGATCATTTACCTAAGAATGTCACACTCTATGAAAATACTACTATCACTGAGATCGAATATGATCAAAGAATCGCTTTATATTCCCCTTCTGGTACGCTGATCGCCAATAAAATGATCTTAACTAATAACGCTTTCGCATCGCACTTTGGATTTTTAAAAGGTCGCTTATTACCCGTTTTTACCTACGCTAGTATGACTCGAATACTGACTAAAGAAGAACAGCAAACTTTGGGTGGGAAAAAAACTTGGGGCATTATTCCGGCCGATCCATTTGGTAGCACACTCAGACGTACGCCAGATAATCGTTTGTTAGTTCGTAATAGTTTTAGCTTTAATCCTGATGGTCGTAGTAAGCAATATTTCTTATCAGGAGTTAATAAACGGCAAAAACAATCATTTCAAAACAGATTCCCAATGTTGCCCAATGTAGAGTTTGAATATACATGGGGCGGTTCAATGTGCTTATCGCGTAATCATGAATCATTTTTTGGGCAATTGGCACCAAATGTTTATGGGGCCTTATGCTGGAATGGCTTAGGCACGACCAAAGGAACGATTGCTGGCACCTTACTGGCAGACTGGCTTGCTGGGGAAAGAAATGAACTAATTGATTTCTTGATTTCCTCTCCAGGACCGAATGCTAATCCACCTCAACCTTTTTTATCGCTGGGCGTCAATCTTAATCTAATGCTTGGACAATATAGATCAGGCCTAGAAAGTTAATTCATTCACTAATCAGCATAAACATATTCGCCTAAAACATGAGGCAAGGATTCTTATGTTTAAAAAATGGTTAGAGCACTAAAAAGTTAACGTAATTAAAGGAATTATTATGAATAGAAAAGTTCCATTGGAGGATATCCCTCTAAATAGTTTTCATAAAAAGCTAACGTTTTACTCTGCTGGCGGTCCATTCCTAGATGGTTATGTATTAAGCATCATCGGGGTGGTGATGTTTCAAATTTCAGAATCTTTACAGTTAACAACACTGTGGCAAGGACTCATTGCTTCTTCTGCATTAGTGGGTGTATTTCTAGGTGGCTTTCTTGGTGGATGGTTCACAGACAAATATGGTCGTAAAGTACTTTATTTAGTTGATCTAATAGCAATTGTTGGGTTCTCAGTTGCTCAATTCTGGGTTGAATCTGCCATTATGTTATTTATATGGCGGCTCTTGATTGGAATTGCAGTTGGCGCTGACTATCCAATTGCAACTTCATTTTTAGCAGAATATTTACCAAAGAAAAATCGTGGGCCGCGTCTTGCTGCAATGGTAATGATGTGGTTCGCAGGTGCAGCAGCATCTTATATCGTTGGTGAGCTAATATTAAGCTATGTTGGTGGTCCAGATGCATGGCGTTGGGTATTAGCTAGTACTATTATTCCGGGTGCAATTTTCCTAATTGCCCGTGCGGGTACACCTGAATCTCCTCGCTGGCTGCTCAACAAAGGCCGTATAAAAGAAGCCGATTTGGTTATTAAAAAGGTATATGGACCTGAGTACTCAATTAGTGACCTATCTGAACAACAAGTAGATGAAAAATCGAAAGTTCCTGTTGGTGCTTTATTCCACTCCGGCTATGGTAAACGCATGTTGTTTATCTGTTTATTCTGGACTTGCGCCATTATCCCAATCTATGCAATTTATTCTTTTGCACCTCAATTTGTTAAAGCCTTAAATTTAACTGGTTCCATGGCAACTTGGGGTTCTGTAGCCATTACAGTCCTGTTTTTAATTGGCTGCATGTTAGCCAGTATGCTAGTAAGCGTTATGGGCCGTAAAAAATTACTCTTTCATAGCTTCTTATGGTCTGGAGTAGCTATTTTCCTATTAGGTATTAACCCATCTGCCTCTGCTACCCTTGTGCTGATTTTATTTGGTGGCTTCGCCATTCTAATGGGAGGTGCTCAAGTTCTACAGTATGTTTATCCAAATGAACTTTTCCCTACAGAGATCCGCGCTTCAGCAGTTGGATTGGGTACATCATTAAGCCGCATTGGTGCAACTATAGGCACATATTTAGTTCCATTCTCTTTGGCTTCATTAGGCGTATCTACAACAATGGTAATTGCTTCAATTATTTGCCTTATTGGTGCATGGTCAGCTTGGGCATTGGCGCCAGATATTGACTCTATGGACCTGAATGATGCAGCAAGATTAGATAATGAGCCTAAATCAACGGTTCGCAATCCTAAAATTAAATTTGATTAAATACACGGAGAATTATCATGACTCAGACATTAATTGTGGTTAAAAATGCTGTAAATGCTGAATTGGGCGCACCTGCTCCTGCGAAGCTACCAGTTGGTGATTTACTTGCCTTACAAAGTACAGCACAGGATCAAGAGTCACAGGAGCTTGAAGCTAGTATCGGTATTTGGGAAAGTTCTCCGGGGCAATTTAAACGCCATGTTGCTAATCGTGAATTTAGTCATATTGTTAAAGGTCGGTGTACCTTTACTCCAGAGGGAGGCGAACCTGTAGAACTTTGTGCAGGGGATGCTGTGTTATTCCCAGCTAACTGCCAGGGTGTCTGGGATATTCAAGAAGACTTTCGAAAAACTTACTGTATTTTTTAGGATCCAAAGTTATGGCAGACATTAAACGGATCATGAGTGGATTACGTGCTAGTCAAGTAGTAATAAGTGGGAATCAACTTGAGACCGCTGGTATTGTAGCTGAATGTACAGATAAAGGTATTATCGAGCAGACCGAATCTGTATTAGCTCAATTAGAGCAGCTCTTACATACAGCAGGTATAGATAAAAACCATATCACACGTATTCAAATATGGCTCTCAGATATGGCTCATTTTAATGAGATGAATCAGGTCTATGACACATGGGTCAGCACTATTGAAAAGCCAGCACGTGCATGCGTGGGTGCTCAATTAGCTAGTCCTGATTATTTAATCGAGATTCAAGCAACTGCATCGATTTAATCCTTTTAAGGGCGTATTCCATAGTGGATATGCCCTTAATGATGTTATTGATAATTTTTTGAGGGAAAAAATGGAAAGACTGCCATTATATCAACTAGATCAGCAAGTCTTTGATGTAGTTGTAATCGGAGGAGGTGCCGTAGGTTGTGCCTCGGCTAGACAGCTTGCAGGTAGAGGATTTAAATGTTTGCTCATTGATCGTAGTGATTTTGCTGCCGGGACCTCTTCACGCTCAAGTCGTATGCTGTATTCAGGACTTGGCTATCTTGCTACTAAACATCCTCTCTGGCAAATACCCTTCCGTCCTGCAGAAATGATCCAACGTTTACGTTATACCGCTGAAGTAATGCGCTGCCGGGCTGAGCTGGTTCAGGAAATGCCAAATCATCTTACTAAGCATACCTTTGTCTATCCATTTCGTGAAGGAGATCAATTTCCACCACCATTAGTTAATATAGGATTTAAATTAATTGAAGGGATGGATGGCTGGAAAGTTCCACTTGCTTATCAACGTACTTCAAGAGACGGTGCTGCTGAAAAAATTCCACTTGTCCGTGGACTACATCCAAAAGTTAAGAGTGTCGGTATTTTTGAGGAATACATGTATGCTTGGCCTGAGCGTATTTGTCTGGATACTGCTCTAGATGCGGAACAAAAAGGGGCAATTATTCGTAACTATACAGAAGTGACTGCAATTACTCCGCAAGACCAAGGTTGGCAGATTAATTTAAAAGATTGCGCTCCTGATGTTGAAGCCAAAGCTACTGTTCAAGCAAAAATTGTAATTAATGCTGGTGGTCCTTGGGTCGACCATATTCCGGATGCAGGTGGTGAACTTAAAAAGAGAGTTATTGGCATTAAAGGTGTTAATGTCATGATCCGCTTACCAGAAGCCTATAAAGGACAAGGACTGGAAGCCTTTTCTAGCAAAGGTGAGCCATTTTATGTATTCCCTTGGCGAGATTTGCATTTCATTGGCCCGACAGAAACTGTTTTTACTGATAATCCAGATACAGTTCAAGTTGAAGATCATGAAATTGACTATATTTTGAATGAAGCAAATATTCTATTTCCTGAGCTTAAGCTGAGTAGAAAAGATGTACAGCATTGCTGGTGTGGGGTACGTCCTACTTCTACTATTGATGGTAAACAAGTTAGTCTGCCCGTCCGTCTCAGTGAAAATCCGGAAAAACCTGGAATTTTAACCTTAACAGGCTCTACTATCATGTTGCATCGCCATGCTAGTCGCTTGGTAGCCAAAGCTGTAGAGTCAAAATTAGGCTTACGCGGTGAAGCTCCCAAAAATGTAATTAAACCAGATGGCTTATTTTTCGATGATCTTACGAAAATTATCCGTGAAGAACATGTAGTTCGCTTAGTCGATCTTATACGCCGACGTTTACCAGACGGATTAAATCCTGATTTGGGTCATAACCGGGCAGAAGAATTATCACATCTTGCGGCTAAGATATTAGGCTGGACAGAAAATCGACGTCTTGAAGAGCTGGCTTTTTTTAGAGAAGATACTCTACGCACCTATCGACAATTAAAGGTTGCTTAAATAGAAAAAAACAGGAACTTTAAATGTTCCTGTTTCTAATTTAATTTTTCTACTTCATGACGGCGTTTACGGTAAGCAAATGGAGTTTCTCCATATTGCTTTTTAAACCATAGAATAAAATGAGATGCATCAGAAAAACCACATTCAATTGCAATAGTCGTGACATAAGAACTTGTATTCGCGAGTAGTTTGCGTGCATGTGCTAATCGTAAACGACGCCAGTAATTTGCAGGTGACTCATTAGTGTTAGCTACAAACACACGGTGTAATTGACGTGGGTTTGTTTTGACATGCTCTGCAACTTCCTTAAGCGTAACATGTGCGCTTAAATTTTCACTCATAAAGGCAATCGCACGCGATACCGTAGTATTTTCATAAGTACTAGGATTATCTAAAACGGGGAACTCATTGGTTCTGATTGGTTTCTCGGAATTGATCAGCAGATATTCTAAGCCTTTTTGTGCTCTGATATCCCCACAATGCTGCCGAATCAGGTTCGCAGCCAAGTCAATTGCCGTTCCTCCTGGACAAGTAAATATGCCTCGATCTTCTACATACGTTTTATCAATCAATGCAAGAGCTTTGGGGAAGTTCTCAATAAATTCATCACGAATTGTAAAATGAACAGCACATTTACGCCCATCCAAAATCCCCGCCTTTCCTAATACAAAGCTACTTGAACATAAAGCAATTAAAGGAGTTTTCGAAAGATGCAATTCCTTCATCGCTTCTACCAGCTCTTCTGGCGGATGTCGTGTTTCACTCATGAGCCCCCCAGCAATCACGACATAATCATAGTTTTCTTTCAAATCTTGTAAGTTAAAGGCTTTAGTAGGATTAATAGATAAGCCACAACTTGCCGAGACCGGCTGATCATTAAAGGTCATCCAATCCCATTTACAATAAATTTGGAAACTACGAAACGATCGATCTGCAGCAAATCTAAGTGACTCAACTAAGCCAGTGACAGGGGCTAAAGTAAATTTATTCATTAGAATGAAAGCTACTCTCATATCTGGACTAATAGGATCAGAGCTTTCTTCAGGATCTAAGATTTCTTCGTAAGCAGAAGTGTTTATGTTTCTCATATTACAGCATTAATTTCCATTCAAATGGTGTAATTGTTAATCATTTTTGTCTTTTTTATTATATCGCTGTTTTCTCTTTAAAGCTCTTTATATTGTATTGCACTAATGGAGTATACCTCTCTGCCCTATTTTATGAATTTATCTATAACTCATATATGCTGTATAAAATAACATAATTATCTACCTCTACAGTTTACCTAATTAATCTACTGCTTTATAAAAACTTATTTTTATTTTTAATTGGCGATTGTTCAACTCGACCAAGACTTACTAATTATTGTCATAATCTTTCTATTCTCCTTACGCATGTATGTCCAAAATCTTACATAGCAAGATATATGTATGATGAGGAAAATTATGTACCGTGGATTTTGGTATGCACAGGCATTAGATCGTGAAAGTGCACTTTCTCCTGCTTTACAAGGAACTGTTAAAGCTGATGTCTGTATTATTGGAGGAGGTTATCTTGGCCTATGGTCCGCCATTCGATTAAAAAAATCTAATCCTAATATGAATATTATTATTATTGAACAAGATCGCTGCGGTTCAGGGGCTAGTGGGCGAAATGGTGGCTTTGTCAATAACTGGTGGCCGAAGTATTTGTCTTTAGTAGAAATTTGTGGAGAGCAAGAAGCACGTCGTATTTGTCAGGCAGCAGAGTCTGCAATTGATGAGATGGGAGAATTCTGCCGTGAACATAAAATTGATGCCCAATTCCGTAAAGATGGTTTGTTATGGGGTGCAAGTAACAAACGTCAACTAGATTCTTGGTTAGGCCTAACCACTGAATTAGAAAAACACAATGTTAATCCATTCAAAATAATCGATCCCCAAGAGCTACGACAACGCTCAGGTTCACCGCGCTTTTTAGCGGGGGTCTATGACCCAAACGCTGCGACGGTACAGCCAGCTTTATTGGCACGTGGGTTAAGACGTGTAGCGCTAGAAATGGGCGTTACTATTTATGAAAAGTCCCCAATGACACGCTTAGAGCGTAGTGAAACTCCAGTAGTGCACAGCGAAAACGGTAAAGTTATTGCGAAAAAAGTAGTAATTGCGATGAATGCTTGGGGAGCACAATTCCCAGAATTACGCCGCATGATCATGGTTATGTCGAGTGATATGGTCGCTACTGCACCTGCTAAAGAGCGTCTAGATGAAATTGGCTTTAAGGGTGGCGAGTGCGTAATGGATTCACGAACTATTCTTAACTATTGGCGTAATACCCCTGATGGTCGCATTGTATTTGGCAAACCTTTAGGTGACTTCGCCTTTGGCGGAAAAATTGGTGATCTTTACGAATGCCCTTCCCCCGCGGCAGCTGGAGTTGAAGCTGAGATGCGTAGTTTTTACCCGCAACTGGAAGATGTACCTGTGATCAGCAGTTGGACTGGTCCGTTGGATCGTGCAATGAAAGGGCTTCCTAACTTTGGCCATTTAGGTGGTCATAAAAATATTATTTTTGGTATTGGTTTCTCTGGAAACGGTGTAGGTACTACGGTTTTTGCTAGCCGAATTATTAAGTCCTTAGTAGAGGATGCGAATGACGAATGGGCAAATTGCGGTCTAGTCGAGCAAAAAATGAAGTTACTGCCGCCAGAACCATTCCGTTATATCGGTGCACACTGGGTTCGTGATGCACTTGTTCGAAAAGAATCATTGGAAGACTTCGATCAGGATGCAGGTGTAATTACTAATATCCTAGCTCGTATGGCTCCTGCAGGATATGCACCTAAGAAAAAATAAGGAAGAAATAGAATGGATCATCATATTGTTTTTCTTGACGATGAGGGAATTGGCCCAACCGTAACTCTGCCCCAATTACCTTTTTCTCATCAATGGACTAGTTATCGTTATACACAGCCGGAACAGGTAATAGAACGTCTACAAAATGCGACAGTGGCTTTGACCTGTAGTGTTCCTTTACGCAAAGAACATTTGATGCAATTACCTAAGCTTAAAATGATTTCATTAGCTTTAACGGGTACTGATATTGTTGATTTAGATTACTGCCATGAACACGGCATTATGGTTACCAATGTACCAGCTTATGCACAAAATACTGTTGCCGAGCATGTGATAGGTATGATTTTTAGCCTGATGCGACAACATGATAATTATCGTAATCTGCTGAAGAAAGTTACTCGAGGTGAAGCTGAACCACAGAATATCTATTTTGATTACCGGATTCGCGATGTTCGTGGACAAAAGTTGGGCATTATCGGACATGGAGCAATTGCTAAACGTCTTGCTGAGTTAGCTCGTGCCGTCGGCATGCAACCCCGCTTTTTTGATCGTCATGGTAAATATAAAGGTGAAGAATTTGCTAGCTTTCAACAGATTCTAGCTGAAAGTGATGTAATTTCGCTTTGTTGTCCTTTAACACCAGAAACGCTGAACTTAATCGATGATGCTGAACTATCCCAAATGAAAAGTGATGCAATCCTGATCAACACTGCTCGGGGTGGAATTGTCAATGAACAGGCTTTAATCAAGGCTCTGCAAACTGGACAAATTGGTGGTGCAGGTCTAGACGTGGTGGTTAATGAACCTATTCATCCCGATGATCCTTTATTTCAGCTTATCGATTATCCAAATTTCATTCTTAACCCACATGTGGCTTGGAGCAGTGAAGATGCCATGCAAGGTCTGATTAATCGTTCGATTGATAACATCATTGACTTTGTACGCGGTGAAATTCCACTTTCAGCAATTCAAAAGGAAATAACATGTCAGGCTTAATTAAAACTAGTTTTGTAAATGGTAAGTTTGTAGATGTTCAAGGACATGAAGAAATTTTAAAGAATATTAATCCTTCTAATCCTGCTCATATTGTTGATCAATTTGCCCGTGCTGATGTTGCCCTAACCGAACAAGCAATTGCAGCCGCAAAAGCAGCGAGTAGTGTATGGGCTCATAGTAATCCTCAAACACGTGCAGATGTTCTTGATAAGATTGGTACAGAGATTTTAGAGCGTCGAGAAGAATTAGCACGCTTGTTAAGCGTAGAAGAAGGTAAAATTTTTAAGGAAGCCTTAGGTGAAGTTGAACGCGCAGGACGTTCTTTTAAATTTTATGCCCAAGAAGCATTGCGAGCAGTGGGTGAAAAGTATAATTCAGTAAGGGATCAGGTTGGTATTGATGTCTATACTCAAGCGATTGGTGTGGTAGGCATTATCAGTCCATGGAACTTCCCAATTGCTATTCCTGCATGGAAGATAGCGCCAGCATTATGTTTTGGCAATGCAGTCGTATTTAAACCTGCAGAATTGGTACCTTCTTCGGCTTGGGCTCTGGCTGAGATAATTTCGCGCTCAAGCTTACCAGATGGAGTCTTCAACATGCTAATTGGTCCGGGACGAAAAGTCGGTGATACCATTATTCGCTCTCCAGATGTGCACGCTATTACTTTTACAGGTTCAGAACAGACCGGAAGACAAGTCGCAGAAATTGCAGCTTCCCGACTTGCACGTGTACAACTAGAAATGGGAGGCAAAAACCCTTTAATTGTGCTTGACGATGCAGAATTAGAATTAGCAGTTGATGTAGCTTTGCAAGGATCTTTTTTCTCTACAGGCCAGCGCTGCACCGCCAGTTCAAGAGTAATTGTCACAACTGGTATTTACGATTCTTTTATTGCTCGTCTCGAAGAAAAAACCCGTGCTTTAAAGATTGGAGATGCAACAGACCCAGATACAGATATCGGGCCTGTGGTTGATGAGAAACAGTTAAAACAGAATTTAAGTTATATCCGGGCAGGACAAGACGAAGGAGCTACACTAGTCTACGGCGGTGAGCACTTACCTAAAGAAAATGGTGGTTATTATTTTACCCCTGCTCTATTTACCAATGTTCAGCCACATATGCGAATCTATCGTGAAGAAATTTTTGGTCCAGTGCTCTGTGTGCTTAAAGTAAATAACTATGAGGAAGCTTTTGCAGCTGCTGAGGATACACCTTTTGGTTTGTCAGCTGGCATTGTCACTACCTCTTTAAAGTATGCAGAAGATTTCAAGAGAAGATCCTCAGCAGGTATGGTCATGGTCAATTTGGCAACTGCTGGAGTTGATTATCATGTGGCCTTTGGTGGCAATAAAGCCTCAAGTCTAGGTTCTAGAGAACAAGGGACTTATGCTCGACAGTTTTTTACTAAAGTAAAAACTACTTACCAATTGGCATAAAGGGTCAGTGATTACCGTTTCCTGATGTATAACGAGCACTTAAACCATCAGGAAACGACATACTCAAGGCATGATGACTCATTATTTCTTTAATTCTTCCTTAATTTTAACGGTTTTTAGAATGAATAGCTTTTATCAACTTTCGACTGACATACTAAGCGCATTACAAAATATTGTCGGTGAAAACCGTGTAAAAACAGATCAAGATAGCTTAGAGCACTGGGGTAAAGATCATACTAAACACTTTTCCCCTAGACCTGCTGTAATTGTTTTTCCAGACACCACCGAACAAATCCAAGAAATTGTCAAACTAGCTAATCATTACCACTTTGCTATCACTCCATCTGGAGGCCGTACAGGACTGTCTGCAGGAGCAGTAGCTTATCAAGGTGAAGTCGTAATTAGTCTAGATAAAATGAATAAAATCCTAGACTTTTATCCGGCAGATCGCATGGTACGCATTCAAGCCGGAGTTATTACTGAACAGCTTCAGGATTATGCTGAAGAACAAGGCTTATATTATCCAGTCGATTTTGCCTCTGCTGGTTCAAGCCAAATAGGTGGAAATATTTCTACTAATGCTGGTGGTATTAAAGTTATCAAATACGGTATGACCCGCAATTGGATTTTAGGTCTTACAGTAGTCACTGGTCAGGGTGATATTCTTCATCTGAATAAAGGCATGATCAAAAATGCAACCGGCTATGCTTTACAGCATTTATTTATTGGAGCTGAAGGAACTTTAGGTATTGTCACAGAAGCTGAGATTCGTCTGGAACGCCAGCCTCAAGATTTACAAGTTTTAGTTTTAGGTGTTCCTGACTTCGAATCAGTTATGCCTATCATGCATGCATTTCGAAAAGATATTGATCTAACTGCATTTGAATTTTTCAATGATTTGTCCATGCAAAAAGTTCTTGATCATGGTTTAGTACAACGTCCTTTTGAGACCAGCTGTCCATTTTATGTATTGCTTGAATTCGAAGCTCCATATGAACCTATCATTAATAAAGCTATGCAGATTTTTGAAAATTGTATGGAACAAGGCTGGATACTTGATGGAGTTATGAGCCAGTCTCTTGAACAAGTGCAGAACTTATGGCGCTTAAGAGAAGATATTTCAGAGTCGATCGCAGCATATACTCCATATAAAAACGATATTTCCGTTTTGATTAGCCATGTTCCAGATTTTATTTCAGCTGTAGATCGTATTGTCGCCGAAAAATATCCTGATTTTGAGAGTTGCTGGTTCGGACATATTGGTGATGGCAATCTACATTTAAATATTCTAAAACCTGCCAATTTGAGCAAAGAAGAATTTTTTACTGCGTGTGAGCAAGTTAATACTTATGTCTTTAATGTAGTGCAGCAATTCAATGGTTCAGTTTCTGCAGAACATGGTGTAGGACTGACCAAAAAACCATATCTCTCCTTTAGCCGCAGTGAGCAGGAAATTTCCTATATGAAGGCTCTGAAAACCGTCTTTGATCCTAACTGGATTATGAATCCTGGAAAATTATTAGATCAATAAATATCAAGTAAATAGGTCGCTCTAATACCCTAAATATAAATCCCGGATAATCATCTAAACATGTTTATCCCTAGGAGGATGCCGTGCAACTTAAATAGGTATTAATAACTAAATATTAAATATATTTAAATAAAACAAATTGTTAGTAAAAAGCTTTAGTTAGATTATCTACTTCTTTATTAGAACCGATATAAAAAATTATTACCTGGGGCAGCTCTTAAAAGCTGCGGTGATAAGAACGTTCCAAGCGTGCGCTGGTGCGTTGTATGTTGCAAAGCGACATAAGCCCATTGATGTCACAGTTATTGTTGACTCTTCATTTGAATCTTTTAGGTAATCCTAGTCCCTTCGGGGGCTAGGATTAAAAGTGGATTTAGTTGTGAATTTTTATAGACCAACAAAGTTGTATTTTAAATCTAAATGAATCAAGGATGTATATATGAAACTACATGTTATATCTAGCGGGATAGGCTTGATATTAGCTGGATTTAGCGGAATTAGTTCTGCTGAAATAACTTGGGGAAACTCTGCTAATGATGAAGGAGCATTTAGTATTTCTGGTGCTTTACGTGCTAATTATCAAGATACAGATTATGGAGAATCGGCATCAGACCAGAAGATTAAATTTGATGCGGCTATTTTACGTTTGGGCTATGAATCACCTGACTGGTTCGGAAAGGTAGAATACCGATGCTATCAATATGATACCTTCTGCGATTTTTCTACTCTTGTTTATGGATATGCAGGTTATCACCTGAACTCAACAGATCATATTACAGTGGGTGTGCAACCAATACCTTTTGGTCCGGGCCGTTTTTGGGATAGCAGCTTTTATGCCGGTATTAATAACACGATGGGTTTACAGGATGTCTCAAATTTAGGTGCCAACTATCACTTCGAACTCCCTTCACAGACCAAGGTGGATCTGGCTTATTTTGCTGCTGACGGGGGAAATTATCACGGTGAAAGCAGAGACTCAGCCCGATACAGTGCAAATATGGTAAAAACTTCTGGTCCGTTACAGACAGATCTTGAAGAGCAAAATATGTGGCTGGCAAGAATTGATCAAGACCTTAACTTCTTAAGTACTGATGATTTAAAAATATCGATGGGTGCCAGTTACTGGTATTCAGAAATTGAGAACAAGAATACCTCTATAGAGGGTAGCAGAAATACTTGGGCACTCTTTAATCGGGTAAATTATAAAAATCTGAACATCGTCATTACGGGTGGCCGCCAATCTATCAATAATAAGGATACCCTTAGCTCCCAGAGTTCTACCTTTGGGTCATTTGATGCTGAATATAATATTGCCAATAAGGGCTATTTCTATACGATTGATACCAGCTATGTGTTTAAAAATGTCTGGGACACACTAAATATCACGCCATATCTGGTTTTCAGCGGTTATGACAAGAAAGAAAACAGCTTTGATGACTCTCAACGCAACATCGTTGGGATGGCATGGGACTATAAAAATATTTCTTTATATACCGAATATGTCATGAGTAAAAATGACCCATTTATAGGTGGAACAGGAAACTCTTTAGCACAAGGAGATGATAGTAAAACTAATAAGCTTTTAAATCTTACTGTTATATATAATTTTTAATAAAAACAAGAAGATAGAAATATGTTTTAGAACATATTTCTATCTATCCTACAGTCTAAATAATTAATAAAACCTAATATAAAAAAATTACTTAGGCTTCGTACAGCTTTCTATAAAATCTCCCCACCACTGCATCATCTCAGTTCGCTGTACTAAATACTCAGCATGGTTATAACTGGCACGCGTACGATTCTTATCGATATGTGAAAGTTGGGCTTCAATCCAGTTATCTTGGAACAAACCAGATTCATTTAAAATAGTACTGAAAGTAGAGCGTAGCCCATGAGATGATAACTGCTGTTTATCATATCCCATCTTACGGATAACCATATTTAGGGTGTTGAAGTGAATCGGTTGGTTAGGTTTTCGAGGGCTGGAAAAAATATATTTCTCACCTAGTGACCACTGCATAGCTTCTTTTAAAATGTTTAAAGCTTGGTTTGAAAGCGGCACTAGAAAATCTGGAATTTCATGACCTAGTATGACTTTACGTCGAAACTGTTTGATATGGAAAGCTGGAATTCTCCAAATTTTATTATTTAAATCAATATGGTGTGGTTCTGCCAACAATAATTCAATCCCTCGAACTCCAGTATACAACTTAAAAAGAAGGGCTTTTTTAACAATGGGATGAGTATCTAATTTCCGTAGTTTATTTATAAAAGTTGATAAATCTCCAGCCTTTAGATAAGGGTAGTTTTTCTTGATTTTGTTGTTAACCACAATTTTATTCAGACCATAGGCTATATTGTACTCACAGTAACCCATTGCTACAGCATAGTCATAAATCTGGTTCAAATAGCTACAAGCTTTCTTAACAGGTTCCTTTACCTGACGAGACTCTATTTTTTTTATTACCGAAACCAGGTCGTAACGTTTGATGTTTTGAAAAGGTATATCTTGAAGTGCAAGATAAATATCCTGTTGTAGGCATCTTTCAGCCAATTGAAGAACGCCGCATCGTGGTAAATCATAGAAAGCATTTTGGCGTTTAAACTGTAGCCACTCTTCCCCGACCTCATGAAAGGTTTTTAAATCTGAAATAACTTCTTTTTCAAAACAAAAATTATTATCTTTAAAATCATCCCGAGCCTGTCGTGCTTTTTTTAGTGACAGGTCAGGATAGAGTCCCAATTGGATCCGACGGCGCTTTTTTGTTTGCGGATCTGTATAACGGTAGCACCAAGATTTTCTACCGTTTGGCTCGATCTTCAAACTAAGACCTTCTTCATCGGATAAGAAATAGATTTTATCCTTAGCCTGAGTTTGGCGGACTTTAGTTTCAGTAAGACTCATAATTTTAAATAGAACAGTAGGAAGGATGCTGATGAAGCAATTATATCAAAATTATACAATTTTAGTGTGATGCGTATGATACGCATCACATAAATTATATATATATATGTTTTATTTATATTTAGTTAAAAATTACCTTAACTTTAATAACCAATATAGTGACCACTAATTTGAATAAATTCTTTTACAACCCGAAATCGCAGATAAGATTTTTTCTTTAAAATTATGTAATCCTTGCAATTTTATCGCTCATTGGCAGCCAGTTTGAAGGCTATCTAATTAAGTTATAGCTTTGCACTCTCAAATAGTGAACCAGTTTCAAGATCAACAATCGCACTTCCTGAAGTAGGATAAGGTTTTTTATATTTCTTTTTACTAATAGAAAATTATGCCTTAATCCGGATTATGCACATAATATAAACAGTTAATACAAAAGTGTTTAATATATATCCATTTAAAAAATTAAATATTTGGCGGATTCAAGCGGCAAGTGCAACAGTATAAAAACCAGCCATAACTTCACTCGGTGTATACCAACCTAGCGTTTTTCTAGGACGATGGTTGAGTGCAAATTCTATCTGCTCTATTTGTTCGTTTGACACGTCATCAAACGATGATGATTTTGGCAGATATTGACGGATTAAACCATTCGTAAACGATCTAACGCACAAGTAATCGTTTGAGAGGATGCTCTCGTTGACCCTAAATGAACAATATGTACATACAGGCTCTTTCGATCAACAAGGGTTAATAAAGCACCTTTATGATGTTTACCAATCACCGTGTCACCTTCGAAATCTCCTAAACGTTGTCGTTGATCAATGACCTGGTCTCGACAGTGAATACTTGTTTTATCAATGATTTGCCCCCTACAATCCGTGTTTTTGTAACCTCGTTTTCGATATTTCTTCTGATGCCTTAAGTGTAGATGGAGTTTACCGCCTTTTGATTTATCTTGATAAATGTACTGGTAAATCCACTCATGTGAAGGTACATCCAACCAACCGCGTTGTGTTAAAGCACCTGAAATTTGTTCTGGTGACCAGTCCAAGCCAATTAAATAATCAATATAGGCGAAGGCAAATGCTGTCATTGATGAGGAAGGACGGTACCGTCTTTGACTTGCAAATTTAGCTGCCTGTTGAGCCCTATATCCACGTTGCCCAGTATTTCTTTTTAATTCACGGTAGATGGTTGATCGTGAACGCCCTAACTCCCGAGCAAGGTTAGCGATTGAGCTTTTACTTTTCAAAGTAGCATAAATTTCGTATCTTTCATCTTGAGAAAGTTGGGTGTATTTCTTCATTGTGTGCTTTCCAATTGCGAGTTGAAAAAGTCTTATGATTCTACAAATACACCTAACTTTTTCAACCAATTACAAATGTGTCGCACTTGGGATTTGAATCTGCGTTTAAAAATAAATATATGTTTTTAATTTAATTTTTATTAAAGATATTTCTATGATTAAATTAACCCGAATCCTGTTTCAGCCATGAGAAAAATGCTTTGAAATTAGTAAAATGAGAACACTTATACCAAATAGCAATAAAGATAATTTCAGAAATATGGAGTTGAGCTGAACGAATTCTTAAGCAGGTCTACCTTTGTTTCAGAAATTTCCAATAAGTTGCTTCAAATTGCAGAAAAAAGTCATCAATTAGGCAAAATAATTCGGTACTATTAAACATCAGGGCTAGAGCATAGGTTTGGTGTGATAACTTAACTGATGGCTCTAGTCCTCTTATTTTTCAAGTCAATTTCTTATCCGCGATTCGGGTTAATTATAAATACGACTATAATTATATAACATTGAAAAATATAAATATTTAATAAGCCCAGACAATTTATCTGAGCTTATTTATTAAATATCCTTACTCACAATCACACTAAAGTTATGACGAGATCCATGCTTTTTACGGGCTGTCCTGCATCAAGTAAAATTTCTTGAATAATACAATCAACTTCTGCTTTTACAGCCAGTTCCATTTTCATCGCTTCCACAGTAAATAAAGTTTCACCCTTAACAACTTTTTGCCCCGTCTTAACTGTAACTGTACTGATCATCCCTGGCATTGGTGCTCCGACATGACGTGAATTTCCAAGTTCTGCCTGTACACGCCCCTTCTCAATTAATTGCCCTTGCTGGCGAACTTGCAATAGACGTAATTGCCCATTCAATTCAACAAACAGATCCACTGCACCATTTTTAGCCTGAGATTGTGCTAACAGTTTAATTTCTAAAGTTTTCCCTTGTTCAAGAGGGACTTTGACAGCCTCATGTTCTTTCAGACCATAAAAAAAAGCGGTAGATGGAATACTCGAAACTTCTCCATACTTCTGCTTATGGCGCATAAATGTAGTAAATACTTTTGGATACATGAGATAAGAAGCAAACTCACAATCACTAATTGTTTGCCCCAACTGCTGTTCAATCTTATGTTTTTCAAACTCTAAATTGATAGCAGGCAAAATAGCACCAGGACGATCATTTAAAGGCTGCTCACCTTTTAAAATCTTTTGCTGCAGCTCTTTAGGAAAACCATGTGCCGGTGTACCTAATTCACCTTTAAATAATGAGATAACGGATTCAGGAAAATCAATATCATGATCAGGATTTAAAATATCATCTACATTGAGATTATTTGACACCATAAACAATGCCATATCGCCCACTACTTTTGATGTAGGAGTCACTTTGACAATATCACCAAACAGAAGATTCACTTGTGCATAGGCATCTGAGATTTCAGACCAACGCTCTTCAAGCCCTAATGATCGTGCCTGCTCACGTAGATTAGTATATTGTCCACCTGGCATTTCATGATGGTATACATCTGCAGTGCCTGCACGCATATCTGCTTCAAATGGTGCATAAATACGACGTACCCCTTCCCAGTAGCTTGACATCTCTTGCAACTTTTTCTGATCAAGTCCTGTATCACGCTCTGTATGTTGTAAAGCTGAAACTATAGATCCCATGCTCGGTTGCGACGTCAAGCCACTCATCGCGTCCATTGCGGTGTCTACTGCATCTACACCCGCATCAATGGCTGACAAAATACTGGCTGCTGCGATACCACTCGTATCATGCGTATGAAAATGAATGGGTAAACCAGTTTCTTTTTTTAAAGTCTTAATCAATTCATAGGCTGCTTTAGGCTTACAGATTCCTGCCATATCTTTAATTGCCAGGATATTGGCACCCGCTTTTTCTAACTGCTTTGCCATTTCAACATAATATTTCAGGTTATAGCGTCGGCTACTATCAAACAGGTCACCGGTATAGCAAATAGCCGTTTCACATAACATGCCTGACTCTCGAACTGCATCAATGGCGACACGCATATTATCTACAGCATTGAGTGAGTCAAATACTCGGAACAGGTCAATTCCAGAATGTGCTGCTTGCTGAATAAAATGACGTACAACATTATCTGGATAATTTGTGTATCCAACAGCATTTGATGACCTTAACAACATCTGGAATAAAATATTTGGTACAGCTTCACGTAGTTTTTCCAAACGCTCCCAAGGATCTTCTTTTAAAAAGCGCATTGAAACATCAAAGGTTGCACCGCCCCAACACTCTAATGAAAATAGTTGACTTGCCATCTGCGCATAATAAGGTGCTATCTCCAGCATATCTGCGCTACGCATACGGGTTGCAAATAGAGACTGATGTGCATCACGCATGGTGGTGTCAGTGATCAGGACACGTTTCTGATCCAGCATCCATTGACTAAAACCATCTGCACCCAATAATTTAAATTGATCACGCGTGCCACTAGGCAATGAATCTCTAGAAGTAGAAAATGGTAATTGCGCTATAGTAACCGGTGTTTGAGGCAATGGACGCCCTTTTAGTTCTGGTTGACCATTGACTGTAATATCCCCTAAAAACTCTAAAAGCTTTGTAGCACGATCTTGTTTTAAAGGAAAATTTAACAATTCTGGGGTGGTATCAATAAATTTAGTTGTGCATTGACCTGAACTAAATAGTGGATGAGTAATCACATTTTCTAAAAATGCCAAATTATTTGCTACACCACGAATCCTAAACTCTTTTAAAGTTCTCAGCATTCTTGCATTTGTCTCATCCATAGATGAGCCACGTACAGTAACTTTAGCTAAGAGTGAATCATAATATGGGCTAATTACAGCACCTGTATAAGCTGTTCCACTATCTACACGTACACCAAAACCTGTACCTGCGCGATAAGCTGTTAATTTACCATGATCCGGCATAAAACCATTTTTAGGATCTTCTGTAGTAAGACGACATTGGACTGCGTGTCCAAGTAGTTTAATGTCCGATTGTTGAGGCAAAAAGTTTTCAGAATCACCAATTTTAGCGCCTTCAGTTATGCGAATTTGTGCTTTGACAATGTCAATACCAGTAATTTCCTCAGTCACCGTATGTTCGACCTGAATACGAGGATTGACTTCGATAAAATAAAACTCATCGGTTTCTGCATCCATCAGAAACTCTACTGTGCCAGCATGAGTATAGTTCACAGCATGAGCCAATCTTAAGGCTGCAGCACATAGTTTATTACGCTGTTCTTCTTTTAAATAAGGTGCTGGTGCACGTTCAACCACTTTCTGATTACGACGCTGAACAGTACAGTCTCGCTCAAACAGATGCACAATATTTCCATGTGTATCACCTAAAATCTGAACTTCAACATGACGAGCTTGTCGAATTAACTTTTCTAAATAGAGTTCATCATTACCAAAAGCAGATTTAGCTTCACGACGCGCAATCTGGATAGCATCTTCTAGTTGGTTTTCATCTTCAATAACACGCATACCGCGACCGCCCCCGCCCCAGCTTGCTTTGAGCATAAGTGGGTAACCAATCTTTGCGGCAATATCACGACATTCTACAATTGATTCAGGTAAAGCACAGGTTGCAGGAATTACCGGTACCCCTGCAATAATAGCCACATTACGTGCCATGACTTTATTGCCAAGTTGGCGCATTACATCATGGGTAGGGCCGATAAACTGAATACCTTCAGCCTTACAGGCTTCAGCGAACTCAGGATTTTCCGACAGAAACCCATAACCTGGATGAATTGCATCGACCTGATTTGCTTTGGCAATACGAATAATGTCATCAATATCCAGATAGGCCGCAATTGGTTTTTTGCCTGCTCCAACTTGATAAGCTTCATCTGATTTAAAACGATGCATTGCGAATTTATCTTCTTCTGCATAAATCGCAACAGTACGAATTCCCATTTCAGATGCAGCACGCATAACACGAATGGCAATTTCACCACGGTTCGCAACTAAAATTTTCTGTATTTGGCGCATAATATTCTTTAGATATAAAATTTCTTATTTCTAGGATCAGCTAGAAATTAAGAAGATGAGAAGATAAACATTGGATATAGATCACAATGCATAATTTTTTAGATAGAAAGGAATCAAATTTATTAAAATAGTAATTATCAATTACTAAAAGTATTTAAATTCAATCAATAACTCATACATGATCTTTTTCATAATCATGATTAATTTCCATCCTGACCACCTATATTCTCAATCTACATTTATTTAAAAAATAGATATAATATAATTTAATGAATAACCCCATAGATTTTCGCTATACATACCAATAGATAATAAAAAAAATCAATGTAAATGATTTTAGTATTCTATTTTTATGTTATAAATAAACTAGGATTTAGTACTATTATTCAAAGCCCTGAAGGAAATTTACATGTCTATGGATCAATATACTGGCTTAGAATTTCTAACTGCAGTTAAAGATGGAACTTTACCTCATGCTCCAATGGCCAGCACTATCCCCATGAAACTTGTTGAGGTAAAAACGGGTTATATTATTTATGAAGTTACACCAAATCAACAACATGTAAACCTTCAAGGTGGTGTACATGGTGGTTTCTGTGCAACGGTTTTAGATAGCGTTACAGGTGCGGCTGCCCATACTATTATGGAAAAAGGTATACCCTTCGCAACTACAGATTTAAACATAAAGATGATTCGCCCAATGCAGGTTAATAAAACCTATCGTGGTATTGGCACAATTATTAATGCGGGTCGTACCTTAGTCATGACTGAAGGCCGAATCGTAGATGAAAATGATAAAGTATTTGCTCACGGCACAGCAACGCTTATGATTATTCGAAAATAATATTTTTATTATTTATATATTTTAAATAGCCTATCTAAAATCAGATAGGCTATTTTATTTAATCAACTAAAATATGATTTTATACTTTTAAAAATCATATTTAGCCATAAATTCTAAACGGCTATCAGTACCTGATTTATTGTCAAGTGTTTCACGCTCACCATAAATATATTCAACACCGAAAGTCACTGGTTTAAATGGGTTATACATTACGTTTAACCAACCCTGCTGTAAGTTATCATTACCCTTTACAACATTCTCATCATAGAATAAGGCACCATAACCAAGCGTACTTCTGATTTTTGGTGTGAATTGATAAGTTGCCCCAGCACTTACAGCATCAAATTCCACCAGATCAATATCATTCGCTTCAGGAATAGAGTTATCGAGGTTATATAAGAAATATTTGTCATCCCCTACAGCATGGGCATAATTGGCGGTCAGGTTAAGTTTTGCAATTGGCTTATACTTTAGACCAACGCCTACGCCCCAACCAAAATCTGTATAGTCTTTTTCATCCGTGCGGGCACGTACTTCCTGCGCCATACCACGTATATTGACGAATCCCTTCCCATCTTCAAATTGATGGGTTAGTTTAGCTGCTAAAGTAGGGTATTCATTATCCGAACTCGATTTTTCCAGACCCAGCATATACTGAGTGTTGGCATTCAAGCTATCGCTATAACGTACCATTGGGGTACGGAAAACCCCGCCACCAAGTACACCATTAAAATCCAGAAGTTCTGGCAAAGTTTCAGTAGAAAGGAAGGTTGATGTTGTTTGACCTAACAACCAGTTATCAACGCTTACATAAGCATGACGGATACGGACTGTATCATTACTTGCTCCGCCTCTAAAGTCGATCTCAATCTTACCGTTAACGTCATGATCCTGAACGGGAGCTTTAAAATCTAAACCAATACGTGTGGCAGTTGCTGTTGAATCAAAACGTTTTTCGGTAGCACGTTTATTAGGATTTTCTGGATCATTATCTAATGCGATCTTATTAATTCGGTTAAAGATTCCTGTACCACCTTCAAATTGGTAGGCTGCATCTGCACGGATAAAACCATACAGATTCACCTCCGCACCTGCCTTACTTTTTAGCGTTGTAGGCTTTGATTGTTCAATTTGAGGTGCTGCAGGAACAAGTGTCACTGCTGGTGTCGCTACAGTCTGATTCTCTAATGCTGCTTTTTGTTGTGCTACCCACGCTTTTAAAGCATCGAGTTCTTGACGCAGTTCCTGAATTTGCTGTTGCTCAGTTGAGTCAGCAGCATAAATTGCAGAGCTGCACATTGCTCCCAATAATGCTACAGCAAGCTTATGACGTATTAAATCCATTTACGATCTCCGATTTTACTTATGATTATTCATGCCATCTGCATGAATCTTTTTTAATATTCTCAATTCAACAACAAAGATATTTATTGAAATTAAGACAAGACATCCCTCTCAAATCTCTGAATAAGATTTGATTCGTTCATGTTTTAACGGGAATTAAAAAAGGCTAAGGTATAGTAATCATTATCTTAGCCATAGGTAGGCCTACCCCACGATGCCATTGGCACGTAACTTTTCAATTTCATCATCAGCCATATAGCGCGATAAAATTGCATCTGTATCTTCACCCAACATCGGGGGTGCTTTACGATATTCAACTGGAGTACGTGAATATTTGATTGGTGATGCAATGACCTTAAGGTTCTTTTTAAGCGGATGTTCAAGGTCAACCAGCATTTTACGGTGCTTAACCTGAGGTTCTTCAAAAGTTTGCTGCAGGTTATTAATCACCCCTACTGGCACCTTCACGGCCTGAATGACTTCTACCCAGTATTTAGCTGTATTGGTCAAGAAATGCTGAGATAAAATTTCTACAATTTCGTCACGATTTTTCAGGCGCAATGCATTGGTTGTAAAGCGAGGATCTTGAGCAAGGTCTATTAAGCCAATTGCCTTACACAATGCAACGAACTGTTTATCATTACCACAAGCGACAATAAAGTCTTGATCATTCGCTTTAAAGACTTGATACGGAACAACATTGGCGTGCGCATTACCATAACGCTTAGGAATTTCACCTGAAGTAATATAGTTCATACCAATATTGGCTAAGCAAGCGACTTGTACATCTAGAAGAGCCATATCAATATGTTGACCTTGCCCTGTTCTAAAGCGATTGATGAGAGCACCCTGAATGGCAATCGCAGAGTACAAACCGGTATTAAGATCAGCAAATGCAACACTAGTCTTCATGGGTTCTTTGTCACCAGTCACCGACATTAAACCGCCAATCCCCTGAATGATGTAATCATAGCCTGGTTCAGCGGCACGTGGGCCATCCTGACCAAAACCGGTGATTGAGCAATAGATTAATCCTGGATTAATCTCTTTTAGCGTATCATAATCCAAACCATAATACTTCAATGAACCAGCTTTATAGTTTTCAATCACTACATCGCTATCTTTCACTAGAGTACGAACGATTTCCTGACCTTCAGACGTTGAAATATCAATGGTAATTGAATGCTTATTACGGTTTGCTGCCTGGAAGTACGCACCCTCCGAAGTTTCCTCACCACGATCATTTTTCATCCAAGGCGGTCCCCACATACGGGTATCATCACCTACTTTTGGACGTTCAACTTTAATAACTTCTGCACCTAAATCTGCAAGGATTTGACCACACCATGGTCCGGCTAAAATTCGGCTCAAATCGAGTACGCGAATACCTGCTAATGCACCCATATTTCTTTCCTTTGTCTGTTCGGCTCAGACAATCCCACTGAGCATTGTTATCTTTAAAATATTTTAGTGATTTGCACTTAAGCTGACACTTTATTCACTGAATGTAATAAATCTACTTTCAACTTTGCACGACGTTGTAGCCATGGACTTGGGCGGTAACGTTGATCACCTGTAATGGCATAAATACGATCAAGAATGAGTAAGATTCTGTCAGGACCTAACACATTGCCCCATGTAATTGGACCGTACGGATAACCCAGCCCTAGACGAACAGCTTTATCAATATCCGAAGCCGTTGCAATACCCTGCTGTGCAATGTCACATGCCAGATTAATAATCATAGGGACGACGCGTTGGCATACAAAACCGACACTTTCTTCAATGACACTAACGCCATGATCATTCGCCGCAAATAATGCATGTGCCTGATCCACATAAACCTGTTCAGTAACAATAGAGGGCATTAATACACGATGTTTATTAAAGTCAGTCAACATATCAATGTTGACTGCACGTTTCGCATCTACATTTAAGCGCTGACTAGCAGTGGTGGTATCTTCACCATATGTCGCAAGAATAATCAGACTATCTGCTGCTGGCGTTTCTGCATTATCCAGCACTACCCCTTGTGAAAGCACATACTGTTTTAATATCTCCGCATCACTTTCATAATCAGCTGCAATCCATACAGGCTTAAATTCCGAAACCTGTGGTACGAGTTGCGGAGGTTCCTGATTTAAACGTGTATCCTGGTCGTACTTATAGAAGCCTTCACCTACCTTTTTACCCACGGTGTTCGCAGATAGCATGAGACGGGTTAAAGTATTTGGACGGTAACGATCTTCTTGATAGTACTGATTAAAAATCGATTCCATCACACGGTGGGAAACATCTAGACCTGTTAAATCGTAGAGTTCAAATGGTCCCATTTTAAAGCCAGCAGCTTCACGTAAAATACGATCCATCTCGCTGACAGTTGCAACACCTTCACCTAAAATCTTTAATGATTCTGTACCGAAGGCACGACCTGCATGGTTAACCAGGAATCCTGGCGTGTCTTTAGTTTTAACACCAAAATGCCCCATGCGTTCTGCCAACTTCAATAATTCATCCACGACCTCATCAGATGTAAATAAACCTTTCACCACTTCAACGATCTTCATTAGTGGCACTGGGTTAAAGAAATGGAAGCCCGCAATACGTGATTTATGCTGACAACTAGCAGCAATTTCAGTCACAACCAGAGATGAGGTATTTGATACTAAAATTGTTTGTTCTGATACAATCTGTTCAAGTTGTTTAAATAGCTTTTGCTTGATCTCTAAGTTTTCAATAATAGCTTCAACAACCAGGTCAACACCTGCAATCTGTTCGATATTATCGAGTACAACAAAACGGGCAATGGTATTGTCATAATCTGCTTGAGTAATTTTGCCTTTTGCGACCAATTTTTCTAAGGTCTTTTTGAGTTTATCTAGACCCGCTTGAGCTGCACCTTGTTGCACATCAAACAATCGCACTTCCAAACCAGCTTGTGCAGCAATCTGGGCAATACCCATTCCCATTACGCCAGTGCCGACTAACGCCATTTTTTCGATCGACATTCAATTACTCTCCCTGATAATTTGGTGTACGTTTTTCCAGGAAGGCACTTACGCCTTCTTTTTGATCCTTGGTATCGAATAAAATTTGTAATGCTTTACGCTCTAAGGCCAGCGCTCCGTCTAAAGCCATATCCTGACCGAGTAAAGTAACTTCTTTAATTTGTTCCACAGAAATTGTTGAGAAACCAGCAATCGTTTTTGCGACTTCGAGTGCATGTATCGTGGCATCTCCGGATACGACTTCTGAAACCAACCCCATCTCTGATGCTTCTTTGGCATTAAATAATTTGCCCGACAACACCCATAACATGGTTTTGTATTTACCAATTGCACGCAGTAAGCGTTGTGTTCCGCCTGCACCTGGCATTAAACCCAAACGAACTTCAGGCTGACCAAACTTGGTATCTTCGTTAGCAATAATAATGTCCGCATGCATTGCCAACTCACAGCCACCACCAAGTGCATAACCATTTACGGCTGCAATAATTGGTTTTTTACAATCGCTAATACTTTTCCAATAGGCTTCCGTATGACGTAAATACATTTCACGGGTTGTCGCTGTTAGAAAATCATTGACATCAGCACCGGCAGCAAAGACTTTTTCACCACCAGTCAAGACAATTGCTTTAACTGCCTTATTACTTGAAAGTTCATCAAATTTTTCTGCAAGTTCCTGACGTAGGGCAAGATTCAATGCATTTTTCGCCTCTGGACGATTTAGTTGTAGAATTGCGACGCCTTCATCAGTAACCCTAAGCTTCAATATATCCATATCTGACTCTTTCTTATCTCGAACAACCTTATTCTAGGTTTAGAACATACATTCGAAATTCAAAAAAAGAAATCCTTCTATACGCTAAAGCAGATATTAAATTTTGATTAATTAAATCAAAAAAAACTATAACACTTAATATTTACGATACATTATATTGATCGTAAATCAGAATTACTAAGATACAAATCAAGTAATCAAAAGGACAATGAATGGGTTTATCCAATGACTGGATAAATCCAAAATGGAGTAGAAAGATGATCAGAGACCAGGAAACACTGAACCAATTGCTCGATATGCTGCGCCAGTTTGTAGATGGCGTTCTTATCCCCAATGAAGAATTAATTGCCGAAACTGATGAAATGCCTGAGCATATCGTTCAGCAAATGAAAGAACTTGGTCTATTTGGTCTCACGATTCCGGAGCAATATGATGGTCTAGGTCTGACCATGGAAGAGGAAGTCAATATTGCCTTTGAGTTAGGTCGAACTTCCCCTGCTTTCCGTTCTTACATCGGAACCAATAACGGTATCGGTGCAGCCGGTTTAATTATTGACGGTACAGAAGAACAAAAACATAAATATCTGCCAAAATTTGCATCAGGTGAAATCATTGGTTCTTTCTGTTTGACTGAACCTGATTCTGGCTCAGATGCTGCATCACTGAAAACAACTGCTGTAAAAGACGGTGATGAATATATTTTAAATGGGACTAAACGTTTCATTACCAATGCACCGCATGCAGGTGTATTCACGGTGATGGCACGTACCAACCCTGAAATCAAAGGTGCGGGGGGTATTTCTGCATTCATTATAGATAGTAAATTACCAGGTATTTCTTTAGGCAAACGTGACAAGAAAATGGGACAAAAAGGCGCTCATACTTGTGATGTTATTTTTGAAAATTGTCGTATTCCTGCATCAAGCTTAATTGGTGGTGTGGAAGGTGTTGGTTTCAAAACTGCCATGAAAGTTCTAGATAAAGGTCGTTTACATATTGCCGCGCTTAGTGTGGGCGCTGCTTCCCGTATTCTAGATGATGCTCTGCGCTATGCTTTAGACCGCAAACAGTTCGGTGAACCTATTGCAAACTTCCAGTTAATCCAAGCCATGCTTGCTGATTCTAAAGCTGAAATTTATGCTGCGAAATGTATGGTACTTGATGCAGCACGTAAACGCGATGCTGGGCACAATGTAAATACTGAATCATCTTGCGCGAAAATGTTCGCAACTGAAATGTGTGGTCGTGTTGCAGATCGTGGTGTTCAAATTCTGGGTGGCTCAGGTTATATAAGCGAATATCCTCTAGAACGTTTCTACCGTGACGTACGTTTATTCCGCTTATATGAAGGCACAACACAAATTCAACAGATCATTATTGCAAGAAATATGATCCGAGAAGCAACTCAATAATAAAGCCCAATATGCTGAAACTGCACAATGCAATTTCAGCATTTTTTATATTTGCATCGGTATATTCTTATGTTAAGAATCAATGATCTTTCCCGATTAAATTGGGCTGATTACATTCAGCAAAATGATCTGGTGATTTGGGGACAAGCACAAGCAGAACCCTTGACCCTCACTCAGCATTTAATGCAGCAACGCCACCAACTAAAACCTTTTAGGGTATTTTTAGGCATTAGCAACTACGGCACCTGCCAAGTCGAACACACAGACCAAATCCGTTTCAGTAGTTATTGTGGTGCGGGTTCCAACCGTTTACTCGCTAAAGCTCAATGTCTGGATATTATTCCAAGCCATTATTCAAATTTTGCTCAGAAATTACGTCCAGATGTCGTACTGATTCAGGTAACTAAACCCAATGAATCAGGACAATATAGCTTTGGATTAGGTCAGGATTATGTGGCGGATCTTATCTCTTCAGCACGTGTCGTGATTGCAGAGGTGAACCAGCAATTACCCTGGACTCATTCTACTGCTTATTTAACGGCAGATGATTTTGATGTCATTGTAGAAACAGACCGTCACTATAGCGATGAAACTGAATCAGCTCAGAATGATCTCAACACCATAATTGCCACAAAAGTTGCGCAACTGATTCCAGATGGCTCAACTCTACAAATCGGTATCGGCACCCTTCCTGAAGCCGTACTCAATGCGCTTAAACAACATCAAAATTTAGGTGTTCATAGTGGCATTATTAGCGATGGCATCGCCAAGTTAATGCAACAAGGCGTGATTAATAATAGCCAGAAAAAAATTGATACTGGAATTACCATTACTGGCTTAATCAACGGTACCCGTTCTCTCCACCAGTTTGTTCACAACAATACCAACGTGCAGTTACGCCCGACTTCATATACCCACAATTCTGAAGTTTTGGCACAGATCGATAACTTGGTCGCTGTTAACTCAGCCATTGAAGTAGATCTGACAGGACAAATTAATGCAGAAGTGGCAAATGGTACTTATGTTGGTGCTGTCGGTGGTGCCATAGATTTTATCCGTGCTGCAAATAACGCTATCAAAGGTTGTTCCATCATCGCCTTACCAAGTGCCGGAAAAAACTTTAGCCGTATCGTGTCTACACTGAATGGTCCTGTATCTACCCCACGCAGTGATGCTTCTATTTTTGTGACCGAGTATGGTATTGCCGATTTACGCGGCTTAAGCCTGTCTCAACGTGTAGAAAAGATGATTGAAATTACCCATCCGGATTTCAGGGCGAATCTTACTGCGGAAGCACAACAACTTTCACTGATTTAAATGGAGTTAAAAAATGAAAGAAGCTTATATCGTTAGTCCATTACGTACGCCAATTGGAAAATTTGGCGGCTCTCTAGCTTCACTTACGGCAGTGGACTTGTCGGTTAAAATTATTCAAAGTATTTTAGAAAAGACCAAAATTGATCCAAGCACACTAGATGAAGTAATTGCTTCGCAGTCTTATTCATCCAGTGAAGCACCATGTCTAGGCCGTTATGCTGCCCTTGCTGCAGGTTTACCAATCGAAGTTCCTGGTTATACCCTGGACCGTCGTTGTGGCTCAGGTTTACAGGCGTTGGTTAATGCTGCCATGAATGTACAGACTGGCCAGGCTGAAGCAGTAATGGTCATTGGTGTAGAGAGTATGAGCAATATTGAATATTACTCGACCAATATGCGCTGGGGTAGCCGTGCGGGCAATGTAACTTTCTATGACCGCCTAGATCGTGGTCGTGAACGTTCACAACCTGTAGAACGCTTTGGCTATATTTCAGGTATGCCTGAAACAGCAGATAATTTGGCAAATGACTATAATATTACGCGTGAAGAATGTGATGCTTTTGCCCTAGCAAGTCATAAAAATGCAGAAAATGCCTGGAACCAAGGCTATTTCGATGCTGAAGTTGTTCCTGTAGAAGTCAAAACCAAGAAAACCACCACCCTAGTGACGCGTGATGAAGGAATTCGTGCAGATACAACTCTAGAAAGCTTAGCAAAACTTCGTACTATCCGTGAAGGTGGTGTATCTACAGCAGGCAACTCTAGTCAGCAAAATGATGCAGCTTCTGGATGTTTAGTGGTATCAGCTGAATATGCAGAAAAACATGGTTTAACGCCTTTAGCGAAAATTGTGGGCTGGAGTGCAGTTGGTTGCGATCCAAGCCGGATGGGTATTGGTCCAGTACCAGCAGTAGAAAAACTATTAAACAAGCTTGAGTTAAAGCTCAGTGATGTTGATTTGATTGAGATCAATGAAGCCTTTGCAGCTCAGGCACTTGCGGTCTTAAAAGGTCTTAATGTCCAAGACTTCTCCAATGTAAATGTAAATGGCTCAGGTATTTCTTTAGGTCATCCAATTGGAGCAACAGGCATGCGTATCATGACCAGTCTTGTGCATGAGATGCAACGTCGTGATGCGCGTTATGGTTTAGAGACTATGTGTATTGGTGGTGGTCAGGGACTAGCAGCACTGTTTGAGAAAGTTTAAGTTAATGATTTTAAAAAGCCATCATGAAATATGATGGTTTTTTATTATTTGTATATATGCTTATCAATTTTTAGCATTCAACTGATCAAAATTTAACATCAGAAAATCCCTTTCATTGCGTGAAAACTCAAATTATATTTAGTAATAGTTGAACAGTTTTTTGACTAGTTTATATCTATATTTATTTTCAAATCTTATCTTCGATTAATTTATATTTTAGAAGATTAAATTTTTAAAAATTAAATATAGAGAGAGTTAATAAGGACAATTATCCTTAGTATTTAATGATGAAAATTAAGGATATTAATAGACATACCCGGACAATATCTATATTAGATTTTAACAATATAGATATTAATTCACTTTGAAACGATATGTTATTTAAAACAATAAGCATTTAAAGGATGAATTATATGCAAGTTGGAAATACAGTAAATTCAGCACCCAAGCAGAAATGGATTGCTGCCTTTATATTTTGCTTTTTAGTACTCTTAGTTGATGGGGCCGATATGCTCCTTCTCTCATATAGTCTTTCAAGTCTTAAAGTAGAATTTGGTTTATCTTCATTTCAAGCTGGTATGCTCGGTAGTGTAACGCTCGCTGGTATGGCAGTCGGTGGTATTTTTGGCGGATGGGCAAGTGATAAATTCGGTCGTGTTCGTATTATCTCATTAAGTATCATCAAATTTTCGTTATTGACTGCTCTTTTAGGTTTTGTTTCAAACGTTTATGAGTTTGCTATAGTCCGCTTCCTTTCTGCTCTCGGGTTAGGTGCAGTTTATATGGTATGTGCAGGCTTAATGTCCGAACTAGTCCCTACTAAATATCGCACAACTGTTATTGCAACAATTTTTACAGGATGGACATTTGGTTATATTGTAGCGTCTTTGCTTGCAGGTGCGATTATTCCAGAATATGGCTGGCGTATGCTATTTATTGTAAGTGGTTCAGCAGTAATTATTGGTATTTTAATGCCTATTTTTGTGAAAGAATCTGAAGCATGGAAAAAAGCACGATTAAATCGCACTCAAACTGAAGCCAAAATGGTTAAAGGTGACCGTTCTGTATTTAAAGCAATTGTACAAGATAAACTCATTTTCCGTACCCTCATCTTCTGGATGATGGTCGCAGGATTTATGCAGTTTGGTTATTATGGCGTAAATAACTGGATGCCATTATACCTAGAACAAGAATTAGGCATGAATTTTAAATCGATGACTAACTATTTAATTGGTAGTTATACAGCGATGATCGGCGGTAAGATTCTAGCAGGCTATATGGGTGATAAGTTAGGTCGTAAATTCACATTTATGTTCGGTGCTATTACAACAGCGATCTTCCTAATTATTATTGTTATGTTCCATAACGCATCGAACATTCTTTATCTTTTAGTTATTTTCGGTTTCTTATATGGCATGCCACTAGGTGTATATACCACCTATATGTCAGAAAGTTTTCCAACCAATGTTCGTGGTACTGCGATGGGTACTGCACATAATGTGGGTCGTATTGGTTCAACTATTGCACCTGCAACGATTGGCTTTATTGCAACCGAAGGTTCAATTGGTCTAGGCTTTATGGTGATGGGTGCTGCCTATCTGATCTGTGCCCTTCCTACTTTGTTTATTAAAGAGAAAATGTACGATCCTCAAGCTAATGTTGCTTCGACTGATGATGAAACAGCTTCAGTAAAAACAACTGGTAGCCTCGCAAGCAATAAAGCGGTTTAAAAAACAGATAGACAAAAAATGCTCCTTAAGGAGTAATGCCAGTCAGTTAAGCAAATTTTAGAAAAATGTAGTAAAAATGAGTGTATGTAAATACGCTCATTTTTTTTATGTCTTTATCTGAACATTTAGAATCTACCCTCGAACATTCCCTACCTTCACTCAGCCATTTTCGTGAACTTATTGACTTAAACTGGATTGAAAAAAGTCTTCATCAAACAGGTAAGGCATCGATCAGAAGGAGAAAATTACCTGCTGAGCACGTGGTGTGGCTCGTTATTGGACTTGCCTTGTTTCGAAATCAACCCATCAGTTATGTGGTAGAGCAATTAAAACTCGTGTTCGGTACAACAGAATATTGTGTTCCTAGTGCAGCTGTCCAAGCACGACAACGTTTAGGTCGAGAACCTTTAGCTACCTTGTTCTCTCTACTCAGCCAGGCATGGTTTGATGATTCACAAAAACAATATTCAAACTTTCAGGGTCTTAGCGTATGTGCTGTTGACGGGGTAGTTTGGTCTATGCCACTGACTGAAGAGAACTTTAATCACTTTGGCTCTTCTAAGGGTAAAACTGCTGTAGCACCTTACCCACAAGTTAGAGCCACATGCCTGGTGAATACCAATACCCATGAAATCATAGATGCCCAAATAGGGAGTATGGATCAGGGTGAACTCACATTAGCAAATCAATTATCTCCTCCACCACAAAGTATTACATTGTTTGATCGCGCCTATTTCTCTGCTGATTTTCTAATAGGATGGCAAACACGCGCAGAAGCAAGCCATTGGCTTATGCGAGCAAAAGATAATTTACGTTATGACATTATTAAACGTAACTCCCCACATGATTTTCATATCAGGATGCCCATATCAGCAAGAGCCAAGAAACTTAATCCTACATTAGGGGATTACTGGGAAGCACGTTTGATTGAAGTTGAGCAGGCAGGGAAAATCAGGCGTTATATCACTTCATTATTAGATTCAAAGACATATCCAGCTCTAATTTTAGCAAAGTTATATGCTCAACGTTGGGAGATAGAGATGTGTTACCGAGAAATTAAAAGCAATTTACAGGAAGGTAAGCACTTAAGTAGCAAACAGCCAGATTTAATTTATCAAGAATTATGGGGGGTCTTGATTGCTTATAATGTTCTGAGAAGACAAATGAAACATATGGCTCAACGAGCAAAAGTGAGTCCATTGAGAATCAGCTTTCATATCGCCTCAATCGCCCTTCTTAATTTACTGAGATTCGATTCTTTGGCTTCTGCAGGTAATCTCCCCAAACATCTGGAAAGTTTAATGGAGAAATCTGATAGGTATGTATTACCTGAGAGGAGGGTTCGAAGTTGTCCACGCGTTGTGAAAGGAAAACCTCAAAAATACCCAAGAAAAAGCCAGTCAATTTCTTAACTGACTGGCATTACTCCTTAAGGAGCGTTTTTTATATCTGTTCAATAAGCTTTTAACTTTCTTTGCCAATCCATTCACACCCTAGCCAATCTTGCTTAATGACAGCCTCTTTTGAAGACTGTACCACCTCTTGAGCAATGGTATGGACTAATTTGGAAATATGACGGGTATTTGGTAAGGCTAAACCAATTTCACGAATAAAATCAGGATGGTTAATAGGCGCCGCTTTAAACAGATTCTGTTTAAGTTCATTTTTAATCGAAACCAATGGCAAGATTGTAGATCCAAATCCTTCCTTGACCAGTTGCTTCTGCACATTCAGGTCATTCACTTCAGCACTAATCTTTAAATCATATTTAGCTTTATGAAAACCCTGCTCAATCAAAGTACGTAAACGGTGCGGTGCATAAGGCAAAATTAGATCATATGCAGCCATATCCTTGAGCTCTATAGGAGTCTGTTCAGACAGATCTGAGCTATATGCTCCAATAAGCCATAATTGTTCACGAACCAGAGGTTGCAAGTCCAGGAACTTTGACGAAACCGATCCATAAATTAAAGCTAGATCAATTTCACCATTCTCCAACCAGTCCTTTAAATGCCCTGAATAACCTACAGTAATTTTGACATTCACTTTAGGATATTTCTTTCTTATGACATGCATTAAAGAGACTGATAGTAACTCACTGAGGCTGGCTAAGATACCGATATTGACTGTCCCTTCTAAAGCACCATCTGAGGAGGTCAGCTCAATTTTTGCAGTCTCAATTTCTTTCAAAGCACGTCTAGCATAATCCTCTAGAATTTTTCCTTCATGGGTTAAATGCATACCATGCCGGCTACGCTCAAATAATTCGACTCCAAGTTCATCTTCTAAAAGATGAATTTGTCTGGAAACTGCAGGCTGAACAATATTCAGTAAAGTCGCTGCTTTAGTAATATTTTTAGTTTCAGAAATCGTGATAAACGATCGTAGTTGTTTAATGTCCATTCGATATTCTTTTGGTATCCAACCTATCAAATAATTCTATTTTATTAATCCTTAAATAACAATATATGATCGAAATCATTAAGACAATACGTGATAAGGAAATCTTTTTTATGAAAAGCACAATCAATAACTATCAAGAAATTCGTGAAGCAGTTCGTGCACTTTGCGCAGAATTCCCGGCTGAATATCATCGCAAAATTGATGAGGAACGTGCTTATCCTGAAGAATTCGTAGATGCCTTAACTAAAGCTGGTTGGATGGCTGCAATGATTCCGGAAGAGTACGGTGGTTCAGGTCTTGGTCTGACAGAAGCATCGATCATCATGGAAGAAGTTAACCGCAGTGGTGGTAATGCAGGTTCATGCCATGGTCAGATGTATAACATGGGTACATTATTACGCCATGGCTCTAAAGCGCAAAAAGAATTGTATCTACCAAAAATTGCAACTGGTGAATGGCGTTTACAAACTATGGGCGTGACTGAGCCAACGACTGGAACAGACACAACCAAAATTAAAACCACAGCTGTAAAAAAAGGTGACCGTTATATAGTTAACGGACAAAAGGTATTTATCTCACGCGTACAACATAGTGATTGGATGATCTTGTTGGCACGTACTACACCGTTAGCTGAAGTCACCAAAAAATCTGAAGGTATGTCAATCTTCATGGTTGACCTGCGTGAAGCTGAAAAAAATGGAATGATTGTTCGCCCTATTCCAAACATGGTGAATCATGAAACTAATGAAATCTTTTTTGATAATCTCGAAATTCCAGAAGAGAATCTCATTGGCGAAGAAGGTAAAGGCTTTAAATATATCCTTGATGGCTTAAATGCTGAACGTACCTTGATTGCTGCAGAATGTATTGGTGATGGTTACTGGTTTATGGATCGTGCTACTCAGTACGTTAAGGACCGTGTTGTATTCGGTCGCCCAATTGGCCAAAACCAAGGTGTACAGTTCCCATTAGCAGAAAACTTCATTGAAATTGAAGCTGCGAACTTAATGCGTTTCCGTGCCTGTGAAATGTTTGACCGTGGTGAAAAATGTGGTGCTGAAGCCAATATGGCAAAATACCTCGCAGCAAAATCAAGCTGGGAAGCTGCAAACAACTGTCTACAGTTCCATGGTGGTTTTGGTTTTGCCAACGAATATGACATTGAACGTAAATTCCGCGAAACGCGTTTATACCAAGTCGCTCCTATTTCGACCAACTTGATTTATAGCTTCGTGGCTGAACACTTACTTGGTTTGCCTCGTTCTTTCTAAGTCAAGGATGATCTCTATGAGTAAAGTGAATAAGTCAGCCCGCTCTTATCTCTTTGTTCCAGCAAACCGTACTGAGCGCTATGAAAAAGCGCTCAGCACTCAAGCGGATGTTGTGATCATTGATTTAGAAGATGCAGTACCAGTAGAACTTAAAGATTCAGCACGCCAAGCACTCTGTCAATGGTTGTCTGAACATCCTGAACAACACGTCATAGTGCGTATTAACTCGAGCCAGACTGAATGGTTTTCCCAAGATATCCAGTTGGCTCAATATTCAAATGTCAGCGCAATTGTGCTTCCTAAGGCAGAAGCAGTTGAAGATATCCAGACCATCTTAGCTATTCGCAATATTGATATCTTTCCATTGATTGAAACACCGGTTGGTTTTGCCAAAGTACGTGAAATTGCCAAAGCTCCACATGTATCTGCCCTCATGTTTGGTTCAATTGATTTCCAATTAGAAATGAACATGCAAGGTGGTTATTTCGAATTACTTTCTTTTAGAAATGAATTGGTATTGGTATCTAGATTGGCAGGAATCAACGCACCCGTTGATGGTGTCACTGTTGACTTTAAAGACCAAGAACTGGTTCGGCTAGAAACACAACAAGCCAAAAACTTAGGCTTCGCAGGAAAACTGTGTATTCATCCTGCCCAGGTCAACGTTGTGAATGATACCTTTAGTCCAACTGAAGCAGAAATCGAATGGGCAAAACAGGTTATTAATATCGTAGATCAATCCCAAGGGCAAGCGGTCAGCTTAAATGGGAAAATGATTGATTTACCTGTCATTTTAAAAGCTAAGAAGATCTTAGAGCATGCTGCACTAGTGAATTAAGGCTAAGCTTATAAAAGAGATAAAGGATATAAAAATGGAAAAGTTTGATGCTTTCGATGCATGGATCGGCAAAAAAGAAATACAAGTGGATTACCTTAATCAACGCCCATTGGCAATGATGCAAGCACTGCTTAATCAAGAAAATAAAAACCTAACTGAACTTCCACACTTATATCACTGGCTGTATTTTTTACCGACTGTGAATAATGAGCAACTTGCAGAAGATGGTCACCCCAAAAAAGGTGGATTCCTGCCCCCTATTCCGTTCCCTAAACGGATGTGGGCAGGTGGTCGTTTACAGTTCCTGAAAAACATTACAGTCAACCAAGAAATTAAACGTGAATCTGAGATTTTAAAAATTGAATTTAAGCAAGGTAAAAGCGGTGACATGTATTTTGTCACGGTGAAACACTCAATATTTGCTGATGATCAATTGGCGATTGTAGAAGAACAGGATATTGTATACCGTAATACGAGCAATCAGACAAAAACACAACGTGCTGTCATTGTTCCTGCTGCTGAAACCAAACCGTTTAGTTATAAAAAACAATTTCCAATTAATACAACCAGCCTCTTTCGTTACTCAGCCTTAACCTTTAATAGTCATAAAATTCATTATGATCGCCCCTATGCTATGCAAGAAGAAGGCTATCCAGGTTTAGTGGTTCATGGACCATTCCTAGCCACTTTATTAATACATTCCTTTAAAGAAGAATACCCAACCAAAACGATTCAAAGTTTTGACTTCCGTGCAGTCAATCCGGTCTTCGATTTTAACGAGTTTTCAATTTGTGGTGATGTGCAAACGCAAAGCGCTGAACTCTGGGTTGAAAAAGAAAACAACCTGATTGCAATGAAAGCAAAAGTGACATTTACTGAGGATTAATATGCCAGCCTTAGATGGTATTACTGTCATATCATTGGAGCATGCAATTGCAGCTCCATTTTGTACACGTCAGTTAGCTGATCTTGGTGCAAGAGTCATTAAAATTGAGCGACCTCGAGTCGGTGACTTTGCCAGAAACTATGATGATCGTGTTCATGGTATGTCATCGCATTTTGTATGGGCTAATCGTTCAAAAGAAAGCTTAAGCTTAGACTTAAAGACTCAAGATGGACAGGATATTTTAAAAAAACTTCTGCTGAAGGCGGATGTTTTGGTACAAAACTTGGCCCCAGGTGCAGCCTCACGTTTAGGTTATTCCTATGAAGAACTGGTAAAAATCAATCCTGGAATCATTGTTTGTGATATTTCAGGTTATGGGGATGACCAAACATATCCTGGTCCCTATCGTGACAAAAAGGCTTACGATTTACTGATCCAGAGTGAAGCTGGATTTTTATCTGTGACAGGAACTGAACAGGAACCTGTCAAAGCTGGTTGCTCCATTGTAGACATTTCAGCAGGCATGTATGCCTACAGCAATATTTTGGCTGCCTTGATTGAACGTGACAAGACAGGTAAAGGTAAACGCATTGATATTTCAATGCTGGAATGCATGACCGAATGGATGGGACATCCCTTGTATTACACCTTAAACGGTGGAGCAGCCCCGGCACGCACAGGTTCTACACATGCTACAATCTATCCTTATGGTCCATTCGCTACAGGTGACCAGAAACAGGTGGTTTTAGGCGTACAAAATGAACGGGAGTGGCAAGCATTTTGTACCATTGTTTTAGACAAGCCTCAACTTAGCGAAGACCCACTATTTCAGAATAATGCCTTACGTTCCAAAAACCGTCAGCTATTGCGACACATCATTGAGCAGACCTTTTCTCAGTGGGATCAAAAAGAAATTTTATCTCGTTTAGAACATGCCAAAATTGCCAATGCCAGTGTGAATGAAATTCAAGAAGTTTGGCAGCACCCACAGCTTGAAGCACGTCAACGCTGGATGGAGGTTGACTCTCCAATTGGAATTGTCCCAGCACTTAAACCCGTTGGTTTAAGTGATGAAAATGATTTTGTCATGAAACCAATTCCTGATTTAGGACAGCATTCTTTAAAAATCTTAGTTGAATTGGGTTATGACCCAGATGCTATTCAAGTGTTATCTGCACAAGGAATTATTTAATTACTCAGTCATGAATACATTAATATTTTCATGACAAAAATTTTATTCAAAAATTTGGAATTTAAATAATCATCAAAGAGTTATATAACATGGAAGATATAGTTAGAGAATCGATGGAATTTGACGTAGTCATCGTAGGTGCAGGCCCTGCGGGTCTTTCTGCTGCGATCAAAATCCGTCAGCTTGCAATTGAAAACAACCTGAATGATCTGTCCGTTTGTGTCGTGGAAAAAGGCTCCGAAGTCGGTGCTCATATTCTTTCTGGTGCTGTACTTGAACCGCGTGCAATCAATGAACTGTTCCCGAACTGGAAAGAAGAAGGAGCGCCTTTAAATGTCCCAGTCACTGAAGATAAAACCTTCTTCCTTTTATCTGAGACTACCTCTAAAGAAGCACCGCATTGGATGGTGCCGAAAACCATGCATAACGATGGCAACTACGTGATCTCACTCGGTAACGTGGTACGCTGGTTAGGTCAAAAAGCAGAAGAACTGGAAGTATCCATCTTCCCAGGCTTTGCCGCTGCTGAAATCCTGTACCATGAAGATGGTTCAGTAAAAGGCATCCAAACCGGTGACATGGGCATAGGTAAAGATGGTGAACCAACACATAACTTTACCCCAGGTTACGAGCTTCATGCCAAATACACCATCTTTGCTGAAGGCTGCCGCGGTCATTTAGGTAAACGCCTGATCCAGAAATTCAACCTGGATAAAGATGCAGATCCACAGCACTACGGGATCGGGATTAAAGAACTCTGGGAAATCGACCCTGCAAAACATAAACCAGGTCTGGTAATGCATGGTGCCGGCTGGCCATTGTCTGAAACCGGTTCTTCAGGTGGCTGGTGGTTATACCACGCGGAAAACAACCAGGTCACTCTGGGCATGATTGTGGACCTTTCTTACGAAAATCCGCACATGTATCCATTCATGGAAATGCAGCGCTGGAAAACTCATCCACTGATCAAACAGTATCTGGAAGGTGGTAAGCGTATTTCTTATGGCGCACGTGCTGTCGTGAAAGGTGGCTTTAACTCTCTGCCGAAATTCACCCTCCCAGGCGGTTGCTTAATTGGTGATGATGCCGGCTTCCTGAACTTTGCCAAAATTAAAGGTTCACACACAGCCATGAAATCAGGCATGCTGTGTGGTGAAGCGGTGTTTGAAGCGATTGCTGCCGGTGTCGAAAAAGGGGGTGACCTTGCGATTGCCCGTGTCACGGAAGGTGAAGACCTGTTCGAAAAAGAACTGACAGCTTACACGGACAAGTTCAACAACAGCTGGCTGAAAGAAGAGTTGTATAACGCGCGTAACTTTGGTTCGGCAATGCACAAACTCGGTCAATGGATGGGTGGTGCGTTCAACTTTATCGACCAGAACGTCTTTAAAGTACCATTTACCCTGCATGACCTGGTGCCAGACTTTAAGACGCTGAAAACCGTGGATGCAGTCAACTTCAAGCCAAACTATCCAAAACCGGATGGCAAGCTGACCTTTGACCGTTTGTCTTCAGTATTTGTATCGAATACCGTTCATGAAGAAAATCAGCCTGTTCATTTATATCTAAAGTCTGAAACTATACCAATAAGTGTAAATCTACCGAATTGGGGTGAACCTGCTCAACGTTATTGTCCAGCAGGTGTTTATGAAATCATGGAAAATGATGATGGCTCGAAGCGCTTCCAGATCAACGCAGCGAACTGTGTACACTGTAAGACCTGTGACATCAAAGATCCTTCTCAGAATATCACCTGGGTAACACCGGAAGGTGCTGGTGGTCCAAACTATCCGAATATGTAATTCGGAAGTTAATACTGCCATGGCAGTACTCACCCATTTATGATGTGGTTATAATCCCTTCATTGATTTTTTTAGGTAATCCCAGCTTCCAAGGGAGCTGGAATTAAAATTTATCTACATAATCCAAATCTATGCCCCCTATTGGTAGCCTGCTATCAAAATGATTAGGGTTTGATTGATGATATGCCCTTCTGTTCTACAGAATAACTAACGTAATTTTTTCAACTAAAATTTGACCTTATTTTTTAAATAGTTTTTTACCATGCTTCTTCTAACTGTACAGCCATAATCATTAAATGAAGGAGTACGGCAAGCGTAATATTTTTGTTATCTTCTTTTCTTATAAAGCTAATTCTTTGGATTTTTTCTTTCTTGCTTGAATCTGAAGCCAGATCATCGATATCAATCATTACTGTTTTTTCTAGAACCCTAGAAACACCAGTAATGAAGACTTTAACATTCTGCTCCTTAGATTGAATGCTATCTGTATTACTTTTTGCATAGTTTTCCTGCTTAGATTCTCGAATTTGAAAATGTAGAAAATTTTTACGCTGTTTGGCATCTGTCATCAGTACTTGTAAAGCTTGCTTCAATATGTCGTCTGCTTCCTCCTTAATAGCAATTAATACTTCTTTAGGTTGTATTAACTTTAATTTTTTACATCGATCGTATAAATCATCAAAAAATATTTCATTTTCATCGGGGATAAAATCTTGATAATCAAGGTTAAAACTTTTGGGTTCTATCCACTTTTTGCTCAGAAAGCTACAACGGCGTAACCATAATTTGGCCTGCTCATCATCCAAATATCGTTCTTTTACTGCCATAATTCTATCCAATGGATTTAATTGAACTTTTTTAACTTTTAGTGCTGCTGATACTGTCTTTTGCACCTTAATTTCATTTTTTTTAATACACATCCATTTAAATTCTGGAATCTTAAGCAAGTTATTTATAGCTTTAAATTCATCATTATCGGCCTCTATACCTAAACATTTTTGGAGAACTTGTTTATGAATCATGTAATTACTGTTGATAATCCGATCAATAGCTATAAGTTCTAATACATGACAATAATTAGAAGCTGTTTGTTCAATACTGCTATGCCCCATCCAGGAAGCAAGTGCTCTCCATTTATGTTGAATCATATCCTGTTGTAGATATGCCTCTTGACCGAAGAAAAGTTCACGTAGATTTTTTACTTGCCGCATTGAATAATCAGTATAGGTGTGAATAAGATTAGGAGATCCCCCTAAGAGTATTGCCAACATATTTGCTGCACTATGACGTAGAGAATGAAAGCTGTAACCGTGATTTTCTCCATAAATTGTCTTTAGTACAGTAGAGGTAACTTGTGTGATGCAAGACTCAGTCAGCACTTGACCTTTATGATTGAATAATAAGTGATCATTTTTATTGTTTTTCCATTGTATATACCGATTCTTTAAGAACTCCTTAAAGATTTCAAATTCTTTTTTCATGAGCAGGTGTCTTATGGGTAACTGCCGATGAGCATTTGGTGTTTTCAGACGGCGATAAGGATTATTTTGGATACACAGCCTAATATTTTTGAGCTTATTTTTACTCAGGTTTGAGTATGTCAGTTCAGGGCAAATCACATCTTCAAGTGTTAAGCAGCGTACTTCATTCAACCTAAGTCCTAAGCGGAATGACAGAACATATATTAATTTCAGGGGAGTAATATGTTCATACCAGCTCTGGTTTATATTACCCAACAGATCTAACTGGCTAAGCATTTTATTAAACATAGATGGACTGATTATTCGAGCATTTGTAATTTGCATATGCTTGTACTTTGTTTGCTTTAGTAGCTTAACCTCTGGGGTTTTAAATTTTTCACAGCAAAATGCATGGAATGCTTTTATACGTCCAAATCGATATGCCTCACTGTTATGCCCTTTCCGCGATGATTTAGCCTCATCTTTCTTTTTTGCCTTTTCATCACGCTCACGGCAATTCCATAAAAGTTGCTGATACAGATCCGTATAGTCTTCTTCACTTAACTTATCAAGATCGATTTTACGGAACCATACTTCAAATATGAAATCTTTGGCAAAACAGCTTAAATATTTGGTTATACTCGCTACTTTTAGATCCTTCTTCCTAAGATGAAATACCCAGGCAATCAGGCGTAGTTGAGCTTGGATCAGATTTTTTTCTTCTGAATTTGCCTGCAGAAATTTTTGTTCTAATTCTTCCTGAATCCGGATATATCGATCATAAAAGTTATTATTATGCTCTCTGTACCTCTTTATTCCACCTTGTTGAACAAGCTCCGGCTGTATGTTTTCAAACAGTTGGATTTTGAAAGGAATACTTTTTAGTTTTTCATTAATTGAAACTAATTCATCTTCTTTAGCGTGAAGCTGTTCTTGTTCTATTTTAATATTTTTTAATTCTATACCTTGGATTGCCGCAGCAGTGGCACTTAAAAAAATGTGTTCTTGTGGTCTTAGCGCTACAGTATTAATGTTCTGGGCAAGTACATTGCCTAAAAAGATGTCTAGTTTTAATTCCTTGTCAAATTGTAGAGCCATTTGTACAAATTGAAATGCATTCAGTTCTTTCTTTCTGAGTAGTGAGCACAGTTTTATTACATATTCTGTCTGTTCCAAATGACTAAGGCTTTTTAGGATGCAGTGCTTAATATCTGTATTAGTTTCTTTATCATTATGCGACCCCATACGTAAGGAAAGAGCCTGTAAAAAGAATTGAGTCCAAGGATTCAAATAGACATAAGCCCATTGATAAAGTTGATCTTTTTCAAAATCATTACCATATGAATCATTTTTGACTTTCAAATGTAGAATTATTGGATTATCTTTTAAATTATTACCTTGATATAACCGAAAGCTTTCCAAAGATTTCTTAGATAAAGCTTCTTGCAGTACCTCAGATAAACTTGAAAGCATATCCGGACTTGAACAACCAGAGAAGTAGATCAGACTAAGATATAAATGACCCCATAAGCTTTCCTCATCTACATTTTCTGAAAAGTTACTTTGCCAATAACCTTTCAACTTTTTATAGACATGAATATGCATTTCCGCAGCTTCAGCGCGCGTTGCAGTACTTTCAATCTTCCTTGGTGGTAGCACAACAATTTTAGTCTTTGGACGAATCTTTATTTTATAAAATTCACCGTAGTCAGCATTTAACCTATCTGCATACTGTGCAAATTCTTCTTCTAGATACTCAATATATTCCCGTCGTTCAGTACTTGAAAACTTATGGATAGTACAGTTGAAAGTTTCTCTAAAACTCTCCCATTGATGCTGTATGAGTTGATCAAGCTGAATTTGCTGAGCTTCTCTCACTTGTGAAGACGTTAGATTCTTTTCATAATTTAATTTTTTTCTGATGCCTTTAAACCATTCATTTAATTTCGATTGAATAAGTTCTTTATCTTTTTTATGCATACTTATTTTCGCACCAAATGCTGGATATGTAGCTCAGCTATCACTTTTTCCATTTTTTCTATCACTTCAGTTACATATGTATGAGGTACAGTAGAAGAATGAGGATGAAAAATTTCCTGGTCGCGCTGGTCATGACCGTACAATGCTTGAATAAAATGGAATCCCAGATTGCCTTGTACTCCAAAAGAACTATCCATAAGCATGTTCATATCGAAATGGCGCAGCCAATTTGCATACATTTTTTGGGGTAGAATTTCTTCCATATAGCCTTTTATCCACTTTCTGGACAAAGGCTCTAATTTAACTTTTCGCCATTCCTTTAAATTGATAGGTAATTTTTCTGGACATTTCACTATATGGCCAAATAAATGTTTTTGATTCATTTTTGAGAAAGTTGAAATACCAGAGAAAAATTCTTTATAACGTACACTTACATCGCTTAAAAATGTGAGATAGTTTTCAAGCGCTTTTGCAAAAAAAGGGGGGATGGGAATAAAACGGCCATCTTTTCTTGATTTACTATTTTTCTTGTCATTTATATAGGTGACATTTAATTCAGTCAGATAATCCTCCGGATCTCCTAACAAATTCTCCTGTGGTCGACGAGCAAGACAAAGTAAATTTAGATGCCACATCCAGCAAGCATAGGCATTGATCTGGTTAATTAAGTGTTGGCTGACCTGGATATTTTTTTGGCAATGTTGCTGCAGTATCCTGAATATCTCCGCTACAAAATCCTTGTTTAAGGCCAGTTGGCTACCTATACGATCACTTTGCCCAAGAGGATCTTGTACAAACTGCTTTTCGACAAGCTCATATTCTTTGATAATTTTCTTATCTTCTAAAATCTCAGGGTTTCCCAATACTGTTCTCAAATAACATAAATATGCCTTATTTACGGTTGTTTTTGGCATACCGCCATAAAACATCCCTGGCAAATTATGTTTAGCGTCCTTGCCTGCCACCAAATGCGCCAGATATTCATTAAAGGTTTGATATCTAATATGGAAATACATCTGAGCTTGCAGTTTTTCTATTGTTATATGACCTACAAACTGATTTTTTGTGACCTGTTTTAAATATTTTCTTATCTCATCTAATGAAATGTTGTTTTTACCTTGCTGTAAATAATCAAACCACGAGGAAGGCAAAAAAAGCTGATGAGAAACATCATTATTAATACATTGTTTTTTAAGGATATTTATTTTTTGCTGGCTGATATCGAGCTCTAAATTCAGCAGATATATAAGTGCTTTATTTTGCTTAGCTTCCCTCAATACTCCCTGTCTAATTAAATGACGATAATTTAATAGCTCTATAGGGGACAAACCAGTTACAAGAGACAGTAAACAGGCAGCAGAAATCTTTCCTTCTTTGGTATTGGACTGTAATTCCTGCCTAAATAATTCTATGATCCGGGCTAAAGTTGGAGGTTCTATATAATGAGGATTAGAAATAAATGGCATAAGCCGACGTTGCCGGTGTTTTACAATTTCTTCAACATAAGGAGTTAAAACCTGTTTCTGAAACTCTTCAGTGTCTCTATCTTGGGCATAGTATTCCACTGCCTCTTCTTCAATGTCTGCTTCCCCATCCTCATCAACAATGACTTCTGGCGGAGGTATATCAAGAGTGGCACCATATCCTAAATCAATCTTGCTAGTGGCTGCCCTGCTGGTATAGCGTAATATCTGGGCAGGAGTGGCCCAACTGAGCTTACCAGAATTTTTAGATAGTCTAGATCTGTGGGTTATTCTTCCTGTATCTATATTTTTTAAAATAATTTCAAAGCTATGAATATAATTTTTAATATCAATATTAGTTAAACCATCACTAGAATTAATTCTGTTCCAAAGATCGGTTTTATTACTTGCGGCATTACACGTTAAATCTCGAATGAATTTGACCAAAGATTTTAGAACTCGAATACTTTCGCTGCGATACGGCGCTGTATTGTGGTGATTTTCCTGAATTTCCAGCAAATATCTTGAAATATATCTATGTAAATCATGAACTTGTTTTTGCTTGTTCTCTGAACCCTCAATTTGCTTTAGTTGCTTGTAACATGTATCAATAGCATAACTGGCTTGCAGTATTAGATAAGCATCTTCACTTACTAATTCAGCTGAAATATAAGCAAAATAAGTTAAGCTTGCAAATCGGAATTCAGTACCTATTTTCCTCTTCCTGATAATTTCATATTGAATAGAATGTGCTTTTTTATATAGTTTTATAAGTTCATCACAAAATTCATGGGGTATTTGTTCATAGTCAAAAGAAAGAACTCGTCCCCTTAACTTTTCATAATCTTCAAGAAAGCTTTTGTTAACTGTCATCTGATTCTTAACCCTACTTATAATCAGCAAGCTTAATAGTTACTTGTCTAATCTAACTCCTTAGGCTTTTGTAGCTTTACATAGTTAGAATCCATTTGATTTAACTGTATTGCTTCAAAATCTTTGCAACTCATAAGGCGAAAATAATTAACAATAAATCTTTTATCTAGATGTTTTTTTGCTTTCAACTGAAAGCAATCACATTGCAATTTTGGATCAATAATTTGGTCTAAATACATCATGAGTATTTTTATTGGCATATAAGAGCTGTGAACTCGGAGTGAGCTACTCGATTTTAAAAGTTTGAAAATAGCCTGCCAATTTTCAATATATTTCTCTTTCACCCTCTGCTTAGTGAGCTTAGTTCCACTGTGATTTTTTAACCTGATAGCTTTAAGAATCTTTCTCACTTTTGTATTGATATCCGGATCGTCTGCACAATATGGCAAAACAAATTGAAGCAGGTAATTTTCAATATCTGTCACTAGAATATACCATCCAGTAAATTTTACACTTTTAAGACCAAATCCCTACCTACAAAAACACTCTCTCATAGTTATATAGTAAAAATCAACACCTATACAAATAAATTAAATTATGTATTTATATACATATATTTCAATATTTTATATCTTAGTTGGAAATCAATAAAATATTTTCTTCCAATTTTTTATGGATCTTTGTTATTACCTTAGAATATGTATTCTCTCCTGCTTCCTAACTGATCACAACGCCTTTGACCCACCACGATTCACAACTCATAAAAATAGTTTTACTCATGAATTATTATGAAGAATATCGATTGTCCAATCTAATCTATATATGACCTGAACATCAGCTGGAGGTATTCAATTATTTTATCTTACAGACCAATTAATAGAGCTATTAACAGGTCTTGTAACTGGTCTTAAAATTGGTTATATTTTAGATATTGCTTACCCTAAATGAGCGTATTGAAATGAACAACATTATTCACAGTCGGTTTGTGGCTAGTGTTTCTGAGCTTAAAAAAAATCCGATGGAAGTCGTAAATAATGGCTTTGGTGAAGCAGTAGCAATTTTGAATAGGAATAATCCTGCCTTTTACTGTGTGCCTGCTGAGCTGTTTGAAAAACTGATGGATTTGGTTGAAGATCGGGAACTTTTAAAATTAGCTGAGCAAGTCGATACTGAAGAAACGGTGAAGGTATCTATTAATGACTTACGAGCTCGAGTTCACAAAGATAGCTCTGAAAAAGTTTGACAAATTAAGTCCACAAATCGCTGAACAATTTATTCGTAAGTTGGAAGCAATTTTAGAAAATCCCAAGATACCTAAAAATAAGCTTCGAGGATCATCAGATCTATATAAGGTAAAACTTAAATCTGCAGGATATAGATTGATATATCAAGTAATTGATGACAGGATTGTAGTACTAGTTCTAGATGTTGATAGGCGAGATACAATCTATAAAAACTTGTAATGTTAAAATAGACCTTAATTTTGGGCTGTTGGCTGTTTTAATATATTAAAATTGCTTAGGCTATTTAGATATCAATTTTATAATAGGATTTTTGAAGAGTAAATTTGTTAAGTACAAAAAAGGATGGTGCTCGACCATCCTTTTAATTGATTAGCTCAATCAATACTGAACTTGTCCTGGAATCCAGTTAGTTCCCGCTAGTGGAACACGCGCCATTGCAGCAGCTTCGACATTCAATGCCACTAGATCTTCAGGATCCAGGTTGTGCAGATGTGATTTACCACATGCACGCGCCATGGTTTGAGCTTCTAGCACCAGTACGCGCAGGTAGTTTGCCAGATGACGCCCCCCTTCTACAGGATCTAAACGCTTAGAAAGCTCAGGATCTTGAGTCGTAATACCCGCAGGATCACGGCCATTTTGCCAGTCATCGTAGTAACCTGCTGCTGAGCCGATTTCTTTCAAGTCTTTATCCAGACGTGGATGGTTATCACCTAATGCGATCAAAGCTGCAGTACCAATTGCTACGGCGTCTGCACCTAAAGCCATCGCCTTAGCCACATCTGCGCCAGTACGAATACCGCCTGATACGATCAGTTGAACTTTACGGTGCATACCCATTTCCTGCAGTGCTTGAACCGCTTGCGGAATCGCTGGAAGAATAGGGATACCTACATGTTCAATAAAGACTTCTTGTGTTGCTGCTGTACCGCCTTGCATACCATCCAGCACGATTACATCAGCACCCGCTTTGACAGCAAGTTTCACATCATAATAAGGACGGCTGGCACCAATTTTTACGTAGATAGGTTTTTCCCAGTCTGTAATTTCGCGAATTTCAGCAATTTTGATTGCAAGATCATCTGGACCTGTCCAATCTGGATGACGGCAAGCACTGCGTTGATCAACACCAACCGGTAAGGTACGCATACCAGCTACACGCTCAGTGACTTTCATACCAAGTAGCATACCGCCACCGCCCGGCTTTGCACCTTGACCAAGCACAATTTCAATTGCATCTGCTTTACGCAAGTCATCTGGGTTCATACCATAACGTGAAGGCAGGTATTGATACACTAAAGTTTCTGAGTGACCACGTTCTTCTGGTGTCATACCTCCATCACCAGTCGTAGTCGATGTACCCACCATCGATGCTCCACGGCCTAAAGACTCTTTGGCATTGGCAGATAGAGCACCGAAGCTCATGCCAGCAATGGTCACAGGAATTTTTAGATGGATTGGTTTTTTGGCAAAACGTGTCCCGAGCACCACATCCGTACCACATTTTTCACGGTAACCTTCTAGCGGATAACGTGACATACTTGCACCGAGCAGTAATAGGTCATCAAAATGCGGAACTTTACGTTTAGTACCACCACCACGGATATCATAAATACCTGTTGCAGCTGCACGTTGAATTTCTTGAATCGTTAGACGATCGAATGTTGCTGATTCACGTAACACTGGTTCAAATTCTTGGATAGTTTGAGTCATATTTTAGTTCTCCGTATTACGTTCTCAATTAGTATGCAGATGCGTTATCGACTTTAAAGTTATACAGCTGACGCGCTGAACCATAGCGTTTAAATGCTTTTGGATCTTCATTAAATCCAGCTCTTGCTAGAAGTTCTGCCAGTTCCTCAAGGTGCTCTTGTCGCATTTCTTTTTCAATACAGTCAGAACCTAAAGATTTCACTGTGCCTTTAACATAGATACGTGTTTCATAAAGTGAGTCACCCAATGCATCGCCGGCGTCACCACAAACCACTAAACGGCCGGCTTGTCCCATAAAACAGCTCATATGTCCAATGCTGCCACCAACCACAATATCAACACCTTTCATCGAAATACCGCAGCGTGCACCAGCATCACCTTCAATCACTAGTAAGCCACCATGTGCAGTAGCACCTGCTGCTTGTGAGGCATTACCCTTAACGTGTACTGAGCCGGACATCATATTTTCTGCGCAGCCCACACCAACATTGCCATTTACAATAATGTCAGCTTCCTGATTCATCCCTGCACAGTAATAGCCAGCATGCCCATCGATAGTTACTTTAATTGGCGCTTTAATACCGACTGCAATATTGTGTTGACCCGCAGGATTGCTCACCGTCCACTCTTTAATTTCAGCAACGATTTCAGCATCGTGTAAGGCTTGATTAAGATCACGGATTGTATCGATGCTCAAATCATAATGATCTTTTAATTCAACAGCATTTAATTGTTTTGCAACTGCACTATTCATATGTATTCTCCAAATTTGTTCTATTTCAATTTAAGCGGCGTCTTTTGAACGTTCCCACACATATAAGGTGGCAGGCTCTGGTTCCCAAACACGGGCTTTATCAATATTTGGAAGCGATGCAAGTGCTTGATATTCAGATGCCATTGCAACGTAATCATCAGTTTCAGCCAGTACAGCAGGTTTACAAGCGATTGGATCACGGATCACTGCAAAACCGTCTTTTGTGCCAATGGCAAAAGTAAAGAAACCATCTAAATCTTCGAGAGCATTGTCGAGTGCTTGAGCCAGGCTATCACCTTGTTGTAAACGCCAAGTCAAATATCCAGCTGCAACTTCAGTATCGTTGTCTGTTTCAAAATGAATGCCATCACGTTTCAATTCTTGGCGTAAGCGTGCGTGATTCGATAGTGAGCCGTTGTGTACTAGGCACAAATCCGCACCGGTAGAAAATGGATGACTACCTTCCATCGTTACAGCACTCTCTGTTGCCATGCGTGTATGCCCGATGATATGGCTACCTTTCATTTTTGAAAGGCCAAAGCGCTCAGAAATTTCGACTGGCAAGCCCATACCTTTTAGAATTTCGATGCTTAGCCCTGCACTCATAATTTTCAGCTGTGGGGCAATTTTAGTGACCGCTGTACGGACAGCATCCTCAGTCGCCTTTACTTTAATGACTGCTGCAGTCGCATTGGTAAACCAATCTAATTCTACATTTAATTCAGTTGTAAGTTCGGCAATAAAGGTATCCCAAATAAAGGCTTCATCCGTACTTTGTAAAGTGAGTTTAACCCAGCCTTTTTGTACTTCATCACCATAAATGGCAAAGCCTGCACTGTCTGGCCCACGGCCTGTCATTGACTCAAGCATCGGTTCAAATAATTTACCAAGTTGCGATTCCAATGCCGGATTTTTAAGATATAAACCAACAATTCCACACATAGTTATTCTCCATGAGATTTTTTAAATTTTTAAAAGTTATGAATTAAAAGAATTCGGTATAACGTTGAATTTCCCAGTCAGACACATGACGACAGTATTCCACCCACTCCATGCTCTTTTGATGGATAAATTCATCGACAATTTCAGCACCTAGTTTTTCGCGAAATAATGGATCAGCTTTTAATGCATCCACTGCTTCTTTGAGTGACTGCGGTAATGTTGCGATGCCACGTGCTGCAATTTCTTCAAGGCTTAATTCATATAAGTTTTCATTACATGCTTCAGGTGGCATAAGCTCATTTTCGATACCATCTAGACCTGCTGCGATAATGGCTGCCGATACCAAGTACGGGTTACAGCCTGCGTCTGGCAGACGTAACTCAATACGACCATACGGAATACGGACCATTGCTGAACGGTTGTTGGAGCCATAGGCAATAAAGGCAGGTGCCCATGTCGCGCCTGAAAGCGACCGACCGACCACCAGACGTTTATAAGAATTCACTGTCGGTGCACAGAAGGCACAGAGCGCCGGACCATGTTTTAATAAGCCTGCAATAAAGTGATAGGCCATTTTAGACAGCCCCATACCACTTGGATCACTTGGATCATGGAATAAATTTTTGGATTCATCGCTTCCTATTGATAGGTGGAAGTGCATCCCATTGCCTGCACGTTTCGGATCTGGCTTAGGCATAAATGAACAGACCATTCCCAGATCATTGGCAATTTCACCTGCCGCCATACGGAAGAAGGTAAACATATCTGCCGACTTCATAGCATCGGCATAGGTATAGTTAATTTCAAACTGGCCATTGGCATCTTCATGATCAATTTGATAAATATCAAAACCTACTGGAATTAACGCTTCGGTGAGCTTTTCAAGAAACTGGCGTGAACGTGATAAACCTTTATAGTCATAGCATGGCTTATCTAAGTTATCTGAGTCATCGACCATTTTCAGCTTGCCGTCTTCACCCCGACGGAACAGGCTGAATTCAGGCTCTAGACCTGTATTTAAAGTCCAGCCTTTAGCAGATAAGCGCTCAACCTGACGACGTAGGACATAGCGTGAGTCATAGGGATGGGGCTGACCATTCACATAGCCTTCACAAACCACACGACCATAACCTGGTTGCCAAGGCACTGGAGTTAAATCTGAAAGATCCCCTTTCACCATGAAATCTGGTCCATGTGGCTGCATACCCATACCTGAGATCGCGAAGCCAGCAAAACCAACGCCATCACCCTCAATGGCTTTTAGACCTGAGATAGGTACTGACTTAGTTTTAGCAGCACCATGAATATCGACGAATTGAGCCAATACATATTTCAGATTATGTTGATCAATGACTTGCTGTACCCCTGGACGGTACATGGGTTTGCTGATTATATTCTCTTGATCAAACAACTCGTTTACGGCCTGTTGCAACATAATTGACATACTCCCGATATGACAAAAACGACTGTTGGCTCGAAAAATGCAAATCTTTTTATTGGAATCACATTATTCAGCTTAAGAAATTTACTTTCCTATTAAGAAAGCAAATCCCTTGCCAACTTTAATTTTTTTTTACTTTTTTCTCTGAAAACATTATTATTCTTAAGGGGAATATAATTTTCTTACTAGTTTATTATTCCAATAGTTGTTGCTGTTTCTGATTTTTTAATGAGATGCAGTGTTCTGAGAATCAAAATAGTGCGAGTTGATCCAAAATGAGACAGAGCAAAAATAGTATGAAGCTGGAACAATATATTGGTATCCATATTAAACGTTACCGTCAGGAGCAGGGCCTCAAACTTGCTGAAGTGGCACAGATTGCAGAAATCAGCCAAGGTATGCTCAGCAAAATTGAAAATGCTCAGGTCTCGACTAGTCTGGAAACTTTAAGCCGTTTGTGTGAAGTGTTGGGAATTCCTTTATCAACCTTATTTAGCCAATATGACCAACAGGAAAGTCATGCGATGCTGGTGAAAAAGGGCGAAGGTATGGAAGTGGTACGTCGTGGTACAGATAAAGGACACACCTACCATTTGCTCACCCACTCCCGTGGACCACATAAAAATTTCGAAGCCTATCTGGTCAGTATGGATGATGCTAGTGAAGAGTTCCCTACCTTTGCCCATCCTGGTACTGAAATGCTTTATATGGTAGAAGGCGAAATTCTGTATCGGCACGGTGATGAAGTATTTCATCTTCAACCAGGTGACTGTCTAACGCTGGAAGGTGAAATTCCTCACGGTCCAGAACAGCTACTTCAAGTTCCCATTCGGCTTATTTCTATGGTGAACTATTCCACTCACCATGAGGAATAAAAATATGTAAATAAAAAAAGATGGCCTATTCCATCTTTTTTATTTACATATTTTTCTTCGAATATAAAAAATAATAACCCTTATCTAAACATACCTATATTTTAGTATTACTTAACCATGATTTAGTAATACCAAGTCAATCATTTTTGATTCCCAACTATTTAGTATAAAAAAATTATTAATTTTATTAACTACTTATTTATATATTACATTACGTATTAATTAACGAATTTAATGAAAATTCCATAGTTATTAGAGTTTGTGGCATATGAATTGCTTTAGTAAATATGAAATAAATATTCTTTATAAGAATACTCATCAAACACTTTATTCAAGTAAACACAGGTTTTTTATATGTAGTTTATCGTGGGATTTATGGGAGCCATTCATGATGTTGCAGAGTTTTAAAAAATTAATACTTGCAAGTTTATTGCTGTTTCCAGCACTGGCATTTGCAGCAGATGCTATTGATGCACCAGCAACGGTGTGGGTCATGGTATCAACAGTGATTGTATTATTAATGTTTATACCAGGATTAGCACTGTTCTACGGCGGTATGGTTCGTTCTAAAAATATTCTTTCTGTTTTTAGTCAGTTTTTTGCGATTGCCAGCGTAGTCGGTATTTTATGGGTCGTCGTCGTATACAGCTTGGCGACGGATACCACGGGTATGCAAGAAGGTGTCTACAATATTGGCAGTTTTGTCGGTGGGTTGAATGCTGCATTTTTGGCAGGTATCACCCCAGAGAGTATGGCTGGAGGAATTCCTGAATATATTGTCATTTTGTTTCTAATGACTTTTGCCATGATTACCCCTGCGATTGCTTTGGGTGGATTTGCTGAGCGAATGCATTTTGGTGCCATGGTATTATTTGCAGCACTCTGGACCGTTATTGTCTATGGTCCTCTGGCGCATATGGTATGGGGCGGAGATGGTGCATTATTTCATAACTGGGGTGTATTAGACTTCGCTGGTGGTACAGCAGTACATATCAGTGCCGGTGTGACTTCTTTTGTGGGTGCTTTAGTACTAGGTAAACGCAAAGGCTGGCCAACTACACCTATGCCTCCACACAATGTGGTATTTGTCCTGATTGGTGCGGCTTTCCTATGGGCAGGTTGGTTCGGCTTTAACGTCGGTTCTGCTTTGGCTATTGATGGCTCATCTTCTTTGATCTTTATGACCACCATGCTGGCAACATTAGGCGGGATCTTTGGCTGGATGCTGGTTGAAAAAATCTCAGCTGGACATGTGACTGCATTTGGTCTGGCATCTGGTGCCATTGCCGGCTTAGTGGGAATCACCCCTGCTGCTGCTTTTGTTGGACCATTTGGCGCGATTGCCATTGGCTTCCTGGCAAGCATTTCTGTGTTCTACTCAATTACTATCCTTAAACGTAAACTAGGTGCTGATGATGCCTTAGATGTATTCTCAGTGCATGGTATTGGTGGTGTAGTCGGATGTATTTTGACTGCGATCTTCTGTATTCCTTCACTTGGAGGAAATGTTGAGGATGTTTCTGTCATTCCTCAGATTCTGGCTCAAATCGCAAGTATTGTCTTTACCTTCATTTATGTCGGCGTGTTGTCCTGGATTCTGCTTAAGATTGTAGGTTTGATTATGCCATTACGTGTTAGTGAAGAAGAGGAAGAAACCGGTTTGGATAAAACCGACCATAACGAAAGTGCTTATAATCTGTATTAGTTCAGACTTGATCGTACATTCTTCTTGAAAAAGAGAAAGTTACCCGTTTTGATAAAGGTGTCGAAATCTTAATCAAACAAAGGTAACTTTCTTATGTTGCATACTAACAATCAAATCATTAAACACCTAATACTTCTTAGCAGCTACTTGCTTGATTGACTAAGATATTAGTTTCTCTTCTAATACCTATATTTTCTAAATATTAAAATTGAAATGAATCATATAAATCGTATTTTCAGAATCCTAGTCATTACCAGTGCAATCAGTACCAGTGCTATTGCTGCAGATATGCCTTTCAAATTTACTCATTACGGTAACTTCAAGCATATGATGCATACCGGTGATGATCGAGGCACCGTTAAACTCTCGGAAGTACCACAACAGAAAAATACATGGGGCTTAGGGGCACTTGCAGGACGTACAGGTGAAATTATTCAAATGGATGGCAAAATTCTAGTGAGCCCAGGTAGTGATTTAAACGGGAAAATCTTGCCTCATGATCCAAATGAACAGGCCTTTCTTTTTGCAAGCGGCCAAGTTTCGAAATGGCATGATATTTCCCTGTCATCAGATATGAACCAATCTCAGTTAGAAGCATTCATCTTAGAAGAGGCAAAACGCTTAGGGCTATCAACTGAGCAGCCTTTTGTCTTTCGTCTGCAAGGAAAATATCCTCAATTACGCTGGCATGTTGTGACAGGTAAAAAACCTCAACCAGTGACTGAGCAAACAGGCAGTCATACCACTCATGCAAAAAAACATCATGTAGAAAAGTATATTTTCAATAATCCTGATGCTCGAGGACAATTAATTGGGATATACAGTGGTCCTCAATTAGAAAGTGTAGTGACTCACCCAAATGAGTATTTTCATGCTCATTATATTGATGATCAGGCTGATATTTCTGGTCATGTAGAAGCTTACTCAGTAGCAAAAGGTACTATTCTCAAGTTGCCTCTTCAGTAATCTATGATGCAATCTAGAATAGTTTAAATATCTCAAATCGAAGATCTTTTTATTGGTGGGAAGATAGACACTTTAAATGGGTTCTAACAAGGACTGTTATTCCCAAGTAGAAATGTCCTACCTAAAAACCAAATAGAAATGTCCTATACAGACATTTCCAAGTCAAGCACAGGATTCAGATATCGTTGTTGAACTGCTGTTTTCTGTGCTCGTCTACGGGGCATCTTTTGAGAACGATTACGTTTGTTTCGTTGTTCTAATTCTTCATGCTGTTGTTGAATATGGTTCAGAACAGCACCTAAACGTTTATTTTCAACAATCTCTCGCTGATTGAGTGGGCTTAACTTATCGAAGATGCTGTAATTGATTTTTCGACCTTCATATTCAATTGCAACTGTACCATCCGGGTATTCTAGAAACTCAAGATACTTGCCGATCAGCCTTTGATTTTCTTCCGTATTTTCCAGAAGATATACGCATTTATCATAAGTAATCGTCAGACTATTCGTGACTCTGCGGGGTTCACGCCAGGTAAAAATATCATCTAACTGCTCAGCAGTTTCGCTGACAGTCCGGTGTAGATCCTTGGGATTAAAGGCCATCTTGGCAAATTTACGATTAAATTGCTCAATAAAGCAGGGTAACCATCCATTCGCTTCCTCAATCGAACCGATGCCTGCCAGACGCATTTCTTTAATCAGACGATCCTGAAGAGTTCTATTGACTCGTTCTACACGGCCTTTGGCCTGTGGTGAATTGGCGAAGATGATATCGATATTCAGAGTGCTGAGCACGCGTCCGAATTGCGTGATCTTGGAGTCTTTCTTACTACTTTGATTTACCCTAAAGACTGAATGTTTGTCGCTATAAAATGCTAAAGGCTTACCGTGCTGTTCGATATATAAACGTGTTGAAATCATATAGTCAAAGGCTGATTCTGACTCACAGAAGCGTAAATGCTGCAATTTTCCTGTAGCATCGTCGATAAATACTAGCAGACAGCATTTAGGGGCTCGTCCTTCAAACCAGTCATGATGTGAGCCATCAATCTGGATCAGTTCACCATAACAGTCCCGGTTATAACGAGGCTGATACGGCCGTTTCAGGCGCTTAGCGCGAGGAATCCATAAATCGGCTGCAATCATCCAGGAACGCAGTGTTTCCACTGAAATATTGAATCCATGAATGGTCGTCAGCTTTTCATGCGCTAGAGTGGGTCCAAAACCATGGAATTGCTCAGCGACCAGATTGAGGCACTTGAGTCTGAGCTCTTCAGGAAGCCTGGAATTGCTGATTTGGCCACGTGCAGCATGTGCTAATGCAGTTGCACCTTGAGTTTTATATTTTTGCAATAAACGTCTGATCTGACGTTCTGAAATATGAAGTAGCTGAGCAGCTTGGGACTGAGTTATGCGTTGATCACAGATTTCTTGCAAGACCGACAATCTTTTAAGTTCTTTATCCGACATAGACACCAACATATCAAACCGTCCGCTAAGGAAATTGCAAAAGTGCATATTCTAAAAGCGGACATTTTTACTTTGGAGAAACCGGACATTTCTATTTTGGGCTTACAAGGACGTTTCGTATAACGTGTATTATGTTAATTTTAGGGGAATTAAAGAGTAGAAATGAGCTTAAATCTAAATAATAAAAAATTTATAAATGCTAAAAACACCTCTAATGGAGAAGTATCTCATGAGACTATTTTTAATTATTATCAAATCGGTAAGCGTATAGAAGCTACCTATTCTGGTGGCAGTATTACCAATGGACATTTACTAGGTTTCATGGACTGCTCCCAGTATCCTAGACACGAGACGGCCTCATTTTGAAGCTGCCTCAAAGGCTTCCGGACTCATCCCATCGAGATGCGAATGACGCCTGATTCGATTGTAAAACATCTCGATGTAATCAAATACATCTGCACGAGCCATTTCTCGTGTTTTATAGATCCTCTTTTTAATTCTTTCCTTCTTCAAGCTGCTAAAAAAGGATTCAGCAACAGCATTGTCCCAACAGTTTCCACGACGACTCATACTCGGAACTAAATTATGCTTCTGACAGAATTTCTGCCAGTCTCCGCTACTGTATTGTGAGCCTTGGTCTGAGTGTATGATCACAGGTTCATTGGGTCTGCGTCGCCATACCGCCATTAAAAGTGCATCCAAAACGATATCCTTGGCAAGCGTAGGTTTCATTGACCAACCGATGACTTTTCTCGAATATAAATCGAGAACCACAGCCAGATATAACCAGCCTTGCCAGGTGCGGATGTAGGTAATATCAGTCACCCAAGAGGTATCCGGTGTGTTTACAACAAATTCTCGATTTAAATGGTTAGGTGGCACAATCTGAGGACGACCACGACCATAGCTTTTATGCTTCTTATATCCTCGAACAGCGGCAATACCATTGTGCTTCATGATCTTCAGCACACGATTAGGTCCACAGCTTTCACCTAGCTCTTTAAGATCCAGCGTAATGCGACGATAACCGTAGATGCCATAACTGGCATCATAAGAAGAACGGATGAGCTGTAATAACCGCTTATCTTCAATAGTCCTGCCTGATTCGGGTTCATGCAACCAAGCATAGTAGCCAGCACGAGCAATCTTAAGAACCCGACACATCGTTTTAATCTTAAATTGATGGCTGTATTCCAGGATAAACTGATACTTTACTCGGGCAGGCTTGCAAAGTACCTTGCGGCCTTTTTTAGAATATCCCGTTCCTCTTCAGTTTGTTTGAGCTGACTTTTAAGGCGAAGGATTTCTTTCTTTGCTTCGAGTAGTTCATGTTCATCAGGGTTGTTGCGTAAAGGCTGTACGGCCTTTAGCCATTTATAAATGCTGTGCTGTGATACACCTAAACGTTCTGCCACATCGGTGACAGAATATCCACGTTCAGTAATCAATTTAACAGCTTCATCTTTAAATTCTGGGGTGTATCGTTGTCCACTCATAATGTTCTCTCCTATGCAAAAAGAATAGACGAAATTTGTCTAGGAGAGTGGTGGCAGTCCAATCTAACTAAAAGGTGTCTACAAAATCGGTGGCTATTCACTTCGTATAATCCGTATTATATTAATTTTAGGAGATATTAAATTAGATTAATCAAAATAATCTTCTAGTTCATTCCAGCTTGGTAACTCTAAGTATTCTTTATCTAGTGCTATTACAGGCGACCAATTAATCTTTGACGTAAGACAAAACCCTAGTCTTTTCTTAATTACAGGCACTTCATTTAATAATCCAAGTGGAATCCATATGAATGAGCTATTTCCAACTTTGTTAGGAATTGGAGATCCACAACCCGTACAAAAGCAAGAAGTAAAGCCTGAATCTTTTTTAAATATGCCAATTGAATCCGTACCAGAAACCCACTCAAATAACGTCTCATTCACCAACGTAGCTGAATTTGCTCCAGTACCACTTTGTTTACGACATAAACTGCAATGACAGTGATACATCGTCTCAATATCTTTATTGACTAGGAATTCAACCTTACCACACAAGCAACTACCACTATTTTTCATAATTTTAAGATTTTATTGATGCAAGCTTTCTAAGCATAAATCATTTTCTATTTATTGACCTTAGATAAGCCTCACTTAACATAATGGTGGTTATACAAAATTAACAAATCACAGGATGAATATACTTGCATATTGTATTCGATCGAATACAATTAAGTGAGAAGAAAAGGAATCCTCATGATTGAAATTAAACGTCTACCTGAGTTTGATGAATGGTTAGATGGCATTAAAGACAATATGACCCGAATTCGCTTGAATCGTAGATTAGATAAGGTTCAACGTGGTAATTGGGGAGATATTAAGCCCTTACAAGATGGGGTTTGGGAAATGAGGGAGTTCTTTGGATCAGGCTGGCGGATGTATTACATCCAGCATGGTGATGTTGTTATTGTGATGCTTGGTGGAGGAGATAAATCTACACAGCAAGACGATATCAAGCGAGCAGTCAAATTATCGAAAACATTGGAGGATTAAAATGGTTAAAGTTTCTGATTTACCAAGTTTTGATATGGCTGAGTCACTCAAAACTGAAGAAGACATTGTGATGTATCTCAATATGGTTCTTGAAGAGAATGATCCAGCTGAATTAGCTCATGCGCTTGGTGTAATTGCAAAAGCTCGTGGCATGACTCAAATTGCGAAAGAAGCAGGAATTGGGCGTGAGGCACTGTACAAAGCCCTACGTCAGGATTCAGCACCACGTTTTGACACGATTAATCGTGTAGTGAATGCTTTAGGCCTAAAACTCACAGTACAGCACGCCTAAAACTTTAAAAAATATAGTAAAAATGGGACCCAAAGGCTCCCATTTTTAGCTTCGTATAAGGTGTATTATGTTAATTTTAGGAAATCTTAAGCTTTAGCCAACATAATCTTCAGTTGATATTACTTGAGCATATGCAAATTCAAAAGCGGCCATTAATGTTGCATGGACATGACCAGCAGGTACTTTAACGCCATTAAATTCCAAGTCTAGTGTTGCACAAGCATCATGTATCACTTTTACCTTATAACCAAAATCAGAAGCAGCACGAACAGCAGCATCAACACACATATGGGTCATAGCACCAATCACGACTAACTCAGTCACTTGATTGCTATCTAAAATTTCTTTGAGATTCGTATTTAAGAACGCATTGATGTGATTTTTAATGATTACAGCTTCATCTTCTTGCGGCTTAACTGTGTCCTGAAATTCAATACCATTTGAGCTAGGTTCAAATATAGGAGATTCAGCATCAGCAATATGTTGGACATGAATCACTTGAGTACCCAGTTGACGGGCCTTCGCAATTACGTTCACTGCATTAGCAGCAGCTTGTTCAATATTTACCAATGGTAATTTACCTGTAGGTAGATATTCATTTTGTAAGTCGATAACTAATAAAACTGATTTTGACATACCTATTCCTTTACTTAACTAATATTTGTTTTGTTCTACTTATATTTTAAAGAAGTGGAATGCTTCCACTTCTTTAAGTTACTTTAGAAGGAAAGCGTTTCACCATCGATAGGAATTAAAACCTTATCTTGGATTCCTTTGTCTTTTACGTACTCTGCAAGCTCAGCACGTGTTACCGACATGTGGTTAATTGCATCCATGTGAACAGCAACCACTTTAGCATTTGGTGCTTTCTGAGTTGCACGATAAGTATCTTCTTTGCCCATAATAATGGATTCTTTAAAGCCATCAACCAAAGCATTACCAGTATTCAATACAATTACATCAGGTTTAAATGTTTGAATCGCTTGATCAACTTCAGAACGCCAGATGGTATCTCCTGCCACATAAACCGTTTCATGGCCAGCAGCTTCAAATACCACACCCATTGCTTCACCTAATCCAGCTTTAAGCTTAGGAATACGGTACATGGCATCAGTACCGTGTTGACCACCAGTTTTAGTGAGCTTAATCCCTTCAAAGGTCGCTTGAGTTAATACACGAACATCTTTGAAGCCTTGTGACTGAATGATTTTCTGGTCTTCTTTATTCTGTACGAATAAAGGCATATCTTTCGGAATCGCCGCTTGTGCTGCATCATCCCAATGATCTAAATGGGTATGGGTCACGATTACCGCATCTACACCTTCTAAAATCGTTTCGGGCTTGATAGGCAAATCGACTAATGGGTTCCGTAAATAGCTACGATGAGTATCAGGAAAACCTTCATAGAACCCTTTTTTAGCAAACATTGGGTCAATTAAAAAAGTCGTATCAGCATAGGTTACTTTAATCGTTGCATTGCGAATTTCTTGTATATGCGTAACTTTAGAAGTATCTCGCTGAACCACCTTATCATTCGCATATAAATGGACTGAAGCCATTGCCAGAGAGAGTGCAATAACAGAGCTACTTAAAATTTTATTCATGTTCCAGATCCAATCATTTAGTCATACTCGAATCATGATAGGAAAAATTAAACAATAAAATTGTCCTTAAGGACAATCATCGAAACTATTAGGACAAAATGCTATATTTACATTTTTAATGGAGAAATTTGAAGTGGCGATACCTCGTATAGGACTATTTATATATCCGAATATAAATCCATTTCACTTTTCAGTTCCTCATATTATTTTTAATACAAAGATTGGCGATAAACCTTTATTCGAGCTGAAAATATTCTCTCTTGACAACCAACCTGTCAAAACTGGAAGTGCCATGTCAATTATGCCTGATGGTGGAGTCGAACTTATTAATGACTTTGATCTTGTCATCATTCCGGGCTGGGACGATTTCAATCATGTACCTGAACAGATGCTAATAGATAAACTAAATCAAGCACATAAAAATGGATCTAGAATAGTCGGTTTGTGTTATGGCACTTATGCATTGGCATATGCAGGCTTACTCAACCATAAAAAGGCAGCAACACATTGGATGGCTGAACAAGATTTCAGTAAGCGGTTTCCACAGGTTCAACTTGATCATGATGCCCTGTACGTAGAAGACCAAAGGATTGTCACCTCTGCAGGAACAGGTGCTGCACTAGATTGCTGTTTATACTTGGTACGTGAAATTTATAATGCACATATTGCTAATAAGGTTTCCCGAGTTATGGTCATTCCCCCTCATCGTGAAGGTGGACAGGCACAATTCATTGAGCAACCAGTAGCCAAATCTGGTCAAGATGCTCAAATTAACCTTTTACTCGATTTCTTAAGACAAAATTTAGCGATACAGCATAGTATTGAAAGCTTAGCTAAACGTGCTCATATGACACGTAGAACATTTACACGACACTTTAAAAAAGCCACTGGTATGACGCCAGTTGATTGGCTAAATACCGAAAGAATTAGGTTTAGCTGTGAATTATTAGAAACCACAAGCTTGTCTATCGAAAAGATTACCGAACTTGCAGGGTTCAACAATACCGTGTCATTTAGAAAGAATTTCCGTGAAAAATACAGTACAAGCCCTCAGGCATGGAGAAAAGCTTTTGGGAACATTAATGAGAATAATCCGCTCCATTTAATATAATGGATATTATACGAAGTACACTTGTATATTATTTTAAAATCAACAACTTAAAAATTTAGTCATGACTAAGAAATCAGCAGAAATCCACTTTTGTAATAAGTCGATGAGTTTTTAAGCGAATCTGTAACATTTTGCCAAGAAAATTGGTTATTAAATAATCAATTTAATAGTCAGTGCCCATTTCATGCGGATCCAGGTTGCGAAATTATCCCCAATTGCTGTGGATAAAATTTAGGCTATTTTGTAGGTTAGAACGTACAAGGATATCGGTCCTTTGCGGCTATTTAGATGACCTCAAATTTCCTATGATGAAGTCATCAGGAACAGGAAGTTCCATAACATAAAACAATAATTATAAGTTATTACACATGGACCAGAGGGCATAACCGCACACTAAGAAAAAGTAAAAAACCCTGGCAGGATGCCAGGGTTTTTTATAGTCTGAATATAGTAATTAGCGAGCAGTAGTATCTAATTGGTTTTGATTGATAAATTTAATTAGCGTATCTTGAATAAACTCTTCTAGTTCAATACCTTGCTGTTTAATTATGTTTTCAACCTTTGTAATAATTTCGCTCTCTAACTCAAATGAGATTTCTGCTGAAGTCGACATCAGTAAATCATAGTTGTTTTCTACGATTTTTCTAAAAGCTTCTTCTAGATTATTCTGGGATGGGACATTGAAGGATAGCCGTAGAGAACTATTAATAATTTCAACATGCGTATATCCAAGATATTCTGTACTTTTTCCGACAAATCCTAAATGCTTCATAATAGTTCTCGAATCTAGTAATAGCGAATAGCCCTTAATCGAGAGCTATCTAAATCAAGCTAGGCTTTCTTTTACAAATTTTGGATCAACAATAAATAATCTAATAAGTGATGTTGCGGCTCCTGAAGGTCTTCTAGCACCTTGTTCCCAAGATTCAAGTGTACGTCTTGAAACACCAAGGAGTTTGGCAAACTGTTCTTGTGTAAGTTGTGCCTTTCTACGAGCTAATGCTACATCTGTCTCAGTGATTACAGTTCTTTTAGCAGCATTATTAGCAAGCATATCATCTATACCTTGCAATATTTCAGCTTCAATATCTCTTGTTGCTTCAAAAGCTTCGAGTTCTTTTTCAGTCATTAAACGAGTCATTTAATTTCTCCACCAATGCTTGAAGAGTTTTCTTACTAAGCTGTACCGTTTGCTTTTTACTGTACAGAGTTAATAGCCAGATCTCTCCATTTGTTAAACGATTAAAGTAGATGACTCTGACACCAGCACTTTTACCTCTGCCCCCGCTCGTCCATCTAATTTTACGAATACCACCTGAATTAGGCTCTACATCTCCAGCTTCAGGATTTAATGCCAAGAATGTTTTAAATTCTTCGTACTCTTCCTGGGACCAATAAACAAGACAGTATTTAGTAAATAATGGGGTTTCACATATTGTATACATTGCTGATGTTCATACTACCCTGTAGTAATTTATCATATACCACTATGTAGTATTATTGAATATTAATTTTCATCTTTTTGATTATTTAGATTTAAAAAGCTGAGTTCTTATATAATTCTGAGGGTAAAGGCTATCAAATATGCATACGTAAAATTCTGTGTGAAACAATATTGAAGAATTCAAAAATCACCCTTTAGATTAGGAGCAATAGGATGAACTACTTTGCACAGGATCCCTTCTAGGTAATGTTACCTAGGAGGAATCATGAAAAGACTGAGATCTCAGTATCATCAATCTGTAAAAAAGCCACATCCTAATGATTATTTTTATAAACGCTTTCCTAATGTGAAAAGCGTTTATCATAAAAAATTCAGTACACACCAAGAGAAAAGCTTTTATTCAATTCATTGCATTGAATATAAAGACTATCCTCTTAAACTTCGTGTAGCGCGAGGGCCTGGTCTAGCTGAAGCATGGGATGATCTTCCAGCATATGTCTATAAAGTTGCTAAAAGTTGGAAGCATAATTCCAGAAGACAGCATCAGTACTACAAAGAACATGAACAACACTAAGAAAAATGAGGGAGTTTTTCCCTCATTTTTTGTATAAAACTCATTCTAAAAGACTGATTATTAGAAATAGATAAAGGATTCTGCATCATTGAAAGAGTAAAATTTATAAAATCAGAAGTATTGAAATTGCCTTCTGTTAACTTGATGAAATGAGTACTAAAACCTATGAAAAGAGATGGAATTTTAGGACATGACCCTTCTGAAAAAATCATTTTTTGCTTTCTTTTTGAAAATGATGAAAAGGTTATCTCGCTGTTCGTTCGCTATTCAGATGAAAATACGATGAATATTGCAAAGCAGTCAGTCACTTTACATAGCCTATTTTGGAAATCAGATACGAGTGCACAAAATTTGAAGGAATTATTTGAAACTGATCCTTCCTTAGTAAATTTAGGCGTAGAGTTTTGGGCAGAATTTTTTTCAAAGCAATAAAAGAAATCGATTTTACTTTAGAAAGGACAATTTAATGGATAAAAAACTATTTGATCATCTAGTCCTTTCCCTAAAAGAAGCAGGCACCATCAAACACGATGAAATTCTGGCAAGCCGGATCACAGACCTTAGACTGGCCGCTAATAAAACACTCCCTGAAAAAAATGAAGTTAATCCCAACATAGTTTTAGGACATTTCTATTTGGTTATTAGGTAGGACATTTCTACTTGGGAATAACAATAATCAATAGCTAGTAGTTCAACATACTTAAAGCGTATTCAAGGGCTAAAAATTATAGAAATCTACCCTACTTAATACGTTTAATTTTCAAGAAAATAACACTGGTTGAGCTTTGGGAACGTAAAAATGATATGGCTGCCGATTGATACCAGCAGCCATATGGAAGGGCTTATAGTTGGAGGAACTTTAAAGTAGTGTGTTAACACCTATTACTTTACCGTTAAATTCAATTATTGCATCAATCAGCACTTCCCATAAATACAATGATGCAGAGCGATCACACAGAATGCTAAATTTCGGACAGATTTCATCGCTGACATTCAGCACAATCGCATTAATACGTGCTACTGAAGTCTGCACGATCTGACCCGGCTTAAATTCTTCGGAACTGAGGTCAACACCGCAAAGCTTCGCCATAATGGCTGATACATAATCTCCAGTAAGCATCATCCATGCATGGCTATCTTGGCGAGGTAACAAATAATTGAGAGACTCATCCATCTGCCAATCAGCTTCAAGTGCAGCGGCTTTGTCACCGAAATCCTTTAATGATCCTAGAACCAGATATTCAGTTGCAGACAGACACCCAACAAAACTGCCATCGTCCTGTGCAAGTACGGTATTTGGTACTTCTGGTGTGCGATATCCTTTTTGCTGCAAATATGTCTCTGCATCTACACCACGGAAGCCAACACGAGATAAATGAGTCAGATCAATCAGGCCGCAGCGTTTAAGCTGCTCCTGCTGATTTGGTGTAGTCAGAAAATATTTGCCTGAACCATAAGCATCATATTTTTCAAATGTGCGCTGAATTAAACTGCGCTCTGCCTGATATAGATTTTGCATCGTTTAAATCTCCTGACGTTGGTTTTCTGGATCGTAGAATGGGGCTTTGACTACGGTGGCTTGCACAATTTCGCCTTTCTCGACACGGATCGGGAAAGTCTGACCTTCTGTACTTTGATTGATGCCCACATAAGCCATGCCAATAATCTTGTCTAAGCTTGGTGAATACTCACAAGAAGTAATATTGCCCGAAATATCTTCACCTTCTAATACGATATGTCCTTCCAGGGGTTGAGTCTTAGTCTTGTCTAGCACGAAAGAAACCAGTTTGCGTTTTAAAGGCTGGGATGTCAGGATTTCGATCGAACGCTTACCCACAAACCATGGTTTTGATTTTGCCACTGCCCAGCTGAGATCACATTCCTTCGGATGCGTCATGCCATCTGTATCCTGGCTAATGATAATATGGCCTTTTTCAAGACGTAATAGACGCTGGGTTTCCACACCAAACGGCTGCATATTCCACGCCTTGCCAGCTTCCATCAGCAGATCCCAGACAAATTCACCATAGCGTGCTGGATAGTGAATTTCATAGCCCAATTCCCCTACAAACCCGACACGGAGTAGACGGACCGGGATACCTTGAATCGTGCCCAGTCTTAGACCTAGATACGGGAAGGCTTCATTACTGAAATCTACATCGGTACACACTTTTTGCATTAATGCGCGGGAGTTTGGTCCGGCGACATTCACTGCAGCAAATGCCGTAGTCACATTAGTAATATCCACATTCAGGCGCCACTGTGCATTCCATTTCAGCATTTGCTGGTAGATACGGTCGACACCACTGGTGGTTGCTGTGACATAAAAATGCCGTTCATTGATACGGCCGGCTACCCCATCATCAATCACCACACCATCTTCTGCAGCCATCACTGCATAGCGGGTTTTACCGACTGGTAATTTTGCAAAAGCAAAGGTATACAAACGGTTCAGGAATTCGGCACTGTCTGCACCACGGATTTCTAAACCACCCAAAGTTGATACATCGATTATGCCCACATTCTGGCGCACGTTGAGTGCTTCACGTTCGATATTTTTCAAACGCTGCTCTGCAGGCCCATAAAATGCCGGACGTTGCCAGTTGCCTGCAGGCATCATTTTCGCACCAAGCTCTAAGTGACGCTGATGTATTGGTGTCTGACGGTACGGATCAAAACCACGCCCAGCAATATGTGCCAGTTTTTCTGCAGTAAAAGGAGGACGGGCTGTTGTCACGCCAGTTTCACTCACACTGCGATCAGTATATTTCGCGACTAAACGTGCGGTTGGCAAAGCTGAATGACGGCCTTGCGATGGTCCCATGCCGACAGTTGAGAAACGCTTAACCAGCTGTACGTCACGGTAACCGCTCTTGGTTGCATTGATAATGTCACGGATTTGCAGATCTTCATCAAAGTCGACAAACTCCTTGCCTTTAGGATGCTCAAACATCGGCCATGGGAAGTTAACCGGTGCCTCAGTAAAGCTCAGTTCATCATCAAATTGTGTATTTTCCTGGATAGAACGTATCGCATTCTGTGCAGTATGCTCTGCATCTTTCAGGACATTCTCAATCGCATGTACACCATGTACCGAACCTGCAATTTGCAAACCTTTTGGCAACCCAGTAATACTGAACTGTGCCCGGCTATCAGCATAGCTCAGCTTAGCACCTGCCTGACACAACAGTTGATACACTGGCATATAGCCTGATGACATCGCCAGTACATCACATTCCAGATGAAGTGAATCTTTAGTGACCTGACCTGCTGCAGTGATCTGGCAAATATCCACACCAGTGAGGTGTTGCATCGCACGGTCATGCTGTGCCTCATAAACAGTACTTCTGAAATAGCATTTCACTGTGGAAGAAACAATCCGTTGCAATGCCGTATCAGCAGCACCTGCACGCATATCTACCAGAGCCTGAACCGCAACACCAGCTTCAAGCAAATCAAGTGCAGCCAGATAACCATCATCATTACCGGTAAGAATCACTACTTTTTGGCCTGGCTTTACCGCATACAACTTGACTAAACGCTGTACGGCACTCGTTAAAATCACCCCCGGTAAATCATTGTTTCTAAATACAACTGGCTGATCAAAACTGCCACTGGCCACAATGCACTGTTTCGCACGGACTTTATACATGCGTTTGCCTTGAATTACAGGCAAATAGTGATCGGTGAACCAAGCATTACATACTGCTTCTTTCAGTACTGTGATATTGGCATGTTGTTCAGCCATCTGTACCAGCTCATTTCTTAATTGATTCGCTAGCTGACCTGCTATATCAAAACGCGCATAGTTCAGACTGCCGCCGAGTACTTTTTCCTGTTCAATCAGTAATACTTTCAAGCCAGCATCAGCTGCTGTAATCGCTGCTTTCAGTCCTGCTGGACCAGCACCAATCACGGCAACATCAGTAAATAAGTATGCTTTGTCGTAGTATTCCGGCTCGAAATTCAGATCCAGCACACCCAGTCCGGCTTTTTTACGGATCATCGGTTCCCAGAGTTTCCACACACCTTTTGGCTTATAAAAAGAACGGTAATAAAAGCCTACTGGCATGAATTTAGAAAACTTGCCTAAAAATGCGTCTGAGTCTTTCAGTAAAGAACCTGAAAAATTTTGCCCTGAAGAGGTTGTGATTGTCTGGATATCTGTGCAGTCTGCCAGGACATTTGGTTCTTGTGGCAACTGGATCAGGGTATTGGCATCCTGACCCGCCATGGTCAGTGGCGCACGCGGACGGTGGTATTTAAATGAACGCGACATGATCCAGCGCCCACTGGCGATCAGAGCACTGGCGATACTGTCACCGGCAAAGCCGCTGAATTTCTGCTGGTCAAATTCAAACTGCACTTGTTGATCGCGGTCAATGAGCAGTCCATAAGGTGCAGGAAGTCTATCTAAGCCTGTTTTTGTCATGCAACTACCCCTTTTTGTTCAGCAGACTGTGCTGGTTTTTCTTCTACTTTAAAATCAACACGTTGATTAAAAATTTCTTTAGCATCATAAGTACGGATAATTTCATCTGATGCAGTATGCCGCTCAGCAATGAACCAGTAACTGCTTGGTGTATGCATCCACCATTCACGTACGATTCCAATTAAATTATCTTTATTAAACACATAATCGGCCCATTCCTGATCAGTGCATGTATTCTGGTCCGGCATTTCACGCACTTCACCGCCATAGGTGAATTCACTGATATTGCGCGGACCATTGAGAGGACAAATCATTATTTTCATGGCATATCTCCTTAGTGGCTCGCCGCAGTTGCGCCCATTTCATTGACTTGCTGGAATCGACTGAAACGTGATAGTTCAAATGGCTTGATCAGTTCAGGGGTCTTGCCAGTGGCGACCAGTTCAGCCATGGTCTTGCCGCAGATTGGTGTTGACTTGAAGCCCCATGTTCCCCAGCCAGCATCCAGGTAATAGTTGTCATACGGTGATTTACCCATAATTGGACTGTAATCCGGGGTCATATCCGTGATACCAGCCCATTGGCGCATTAACTTGGCATTCGCCATGAACGGAAACATTTCAATGGCATGTGCAAGCAGGCTTTCTTTTAAATCTAGGGTAGATCGGGTGTTATACAGTGGGTATGGATCAGAACCACCACCAAAAACAATTTCCCCCCGACTGGTTTGCTGGACATAACAGTGCAATGCCGAAGAACTCACCAATGGATTGATAAATGGCTTAAATGGCTGTGAGACCATCGCTTGCAAAGGAAAAGTATGAATCGGTGAACGGATATGGAGTTTATTCATGAGCAAGCTAGAAGCACCGGCAATCGCCTGTACCACACAGCCACACTGCACAGTACCGCGATTGGTTTTTACTGCAGTCACACGGTTGCCTTCAGTGACAAAATCTTGTACTTCAGTTAACTGGTGAATCTCCACACCACGTTTGGCAGCCCCTTTGGCATAGCCCCATGCTACCGCATCATGACGTGCAGTTGCCCCATCGATATGCCATAGACCTGCCAGCACCGGCAAATGTGCAGGATCCAGGTTTAGACATGGCACCAGTTCCTTGATCTGCTGGCGGTCAATCAATTCTGTACGCCCACCAAAATGTTTATTGACTTCGGCACGCTGACGAAATGCGCGGACTGTTGAATCAGTATGCGCTAAGGTTAACTGACCACGCTCGGAATACATGATGTTGAAATCAAACTCATTGGAAAGATTCTTAAACATGTTGACCGATTCAGCATAGAATTTCACACCTTCTGAAGTCAGGTAATTAGAGCGAATCACAGCCGTGTTACGTGCAGTATTTCCCCCACCTAAATAGGCTTTCTCCAATACAGCGATATTGGTGATGCCTTCATATTTAGCCAAGTAATAGGCGGTTGCCAAGCCATGCCCACCACCGCCGATGATGACCACGTCATAGTGTGATTTAAGGTCCTTCGGTGGAGGCAAATCCACTTCAACTGGATATTCACTGCTTAATCCATATTTGAGTAGTCCAAGTGGCATATGTTTTCCTCCACGGTATCTCTGATACCTGTTTTATTTTTTAAAATACTTTTGTCTGTAATCTGGCCGCATCAAGCGTATTTTTCATAAGATAGGCAATCGTCATCGGCCCTACCCCGCCCGGAACTGGTGTGATTGCCTTGACATGCTCAACTACAGCACCAAAATCCACATCACCAACTAGGCGGTTTTTGCCATTCACCTGAATGCGGTTGATGCCTACATCAATCACGACTGCGTTTTCATTGAGATAATCTGTGTTGAGCATCAAAGGTCGGCCGACAGCCGCAATCACAATATCTGCCTGCTTACACAGCTGCTGAATATTTTTGGTTTTTGAATGGACAACTGTTACCGTGCAGCTTTCTTTTAAAAGCAACGCGGCCATAGGTTTGCCTACAATATTTGAACGTCCGACCACTACCGCATGTAGGCCACTTAAATCATTACCCAATGTGTCTTTGAGCAGGCGGATACAACCTGTTGGTGTGCATGGTGTCAGCACATCACGGCCTTGGCTTAAACCACCTACGTTCTCACTATGGAAACCGTCGACATCTTTTTTTGGATCAATACGTTCCAGCACTGCGGTTTCATTGATATGTTTTGGTAATGGCAGCTGCACCAAGATGCCATGCACACTTGCATCTGCATTCAGTTCATCAATTTTTGCCAGCAGTACCTCTTCTGCAGTATTAGCATCCATACGAAACTCTAGCGAACGGATACCAACAAACTGAGCTTTTTCTACTTTATTACGTACGTAGACATGGCTGGCAGGATCATCACCGATTAAAACTACGGCCAGACAAGGCTCAATACCTTTAGATTTAAATTCCAGAACATCTGCTTTAACTTCTTCAAGTACAGCAGTGGCGGTTGCCTTGCCATCAATGATCTGCGCAGACTGAGTTAAATTTACGCTACTGTTCATTTGAATATCACCGTACGGTCATCGTTAAGGAATACACGGTGCTCGACAAAATATTTCACCGCTTTGGACAGGGCAACTGTTTCGGTATCACGACCTATGGAAACCAGGTCATCCGGTAAATAGGCATGATCCACACGCTGCACTTCCTGTTCAATGATCGGACCTTCATCCAGGTCACCTGTGACAAAGTGTGCCGTTGCTCCAATCAGTTTCACCCCGCGCTCAAAAGCCTGATGGTAAGGTTTTGCACCTTTAAAGCCAGGCAAGAAGGAATGGTGAATGTTGATGGCACGACCAGACAGCTGCTTGCAGAGGTTGTCGGAAAGGATCTGCATGTAACGGGCAAGAATGACCAGTTGAGTCTGGGTTTCATCGACAATTTTGAGCAGTTCCGCTTCCTGCTGTTGTTTGGTGTCCTTGGTGACTGGCAGATAGATAAAGCGGATGCCTTCACGTTCAGCAATGGGACGTAGATCCAGATGGTTGGAAACAATCGCGGTGATTTCAAAGTCCAGTTCACCCTTGTGATGACGGTAAAGTAGATTCAACAGACAGTGGTCGAACTTACTGACCATGATCAGCACCTTCATCGGCTGGGCACAGTCATAAAAACTCGCCTGCATGTTGAACTGCGCTTTAACTGCATCAAAGCCCTGTTTCAAGGCTTCAATATCTCCATCCCCTTCATTGAAGCGAAAGACAATTCGGGTAAAAAACTGACCTGTAGTTTCATCATCGTATTGTGCCATCTCACTGATGTAGCACTGTTGTGCTGCCAGATATCCACTAATAGCGGCAACAATACCAGATGCTGCTGGACAGGTAATTTTTAAAATATATTGCGCTAAATCTGTTTTTGGCATGGAAATTTCCCTTAAAAACTTTTCAATCATGTGATCTGAATCGTCTATCATTATTTTCCTATTAGGAAAATATATTTCTTTAAGGGAATTTATATTGGATTTTTTTTAAACTGTCTATAGTTTTATGAATATTTTTTTCTTGTTATGAATATTTTTTTATTTTTGAGTAGTAAAATTTATACTGCGGCACAGAGCTCTATGCCGCGGTTAAAGGTGAATCAACATAAAACATCAACTTTGTAATACTGCTTAAGCTGAAGCAGGTTCTGAAATGGCTGTGTAGATTGCAATAACTGATTCAAACGTTCGTGAAACAAATGAATCATGCCTTGGGTACATTGAATGCTCCAAGCTTTCATGGTTTTCTTGTCGTCATTCAGCATATAAATTTCACAGGTGTTTATATCTACCATACGGATATTTTTAATCGTGAAATGTTCTGGATAACTCATACTGTGTTCTCCTTTTTATAATGCATGCATCAGTGATGCAGACAAACTGAAGCAATTAATACGCCAACTTTGTACTGGAAAATATTGAAGATAAATTAGGCTCTACAAATTCTTTTGTTTACTCATATGAATAATATATGCATTAGATTTGTACACTAAGCTGAAAATTGCACCGTTTTTAATCATTTCAATTGGTAGAGACTTTCATCAGGATCAAACCGCTGAAGATCAAAAAGGCGGCCAGAATGCGAACCATGCTGGCAGATTCACCTAATATGAGAATACCGACTAGAAATGAACCGACCACGCCTATGCCAGCCCAAATAGTATAGGCAGTACCAAGTGGCAGGGTCTTCATTGAATAGCTGAGTAAGAAAAAACTCAGTATTACAAAAAATAGAGTCAATATCGTGGGACCAAGACGTGTGAAACCTTCAGAAAGTTTCATTGAATATGCCCATACAATTTCAAGTAGTCCTGCAAATATAAGAACAATCCATGCCATTGATTTAAACCTTGCCTGAGAAATAAATACTCTAGACATGGTGCTCAGCCCTGCAAAGAAAGCCTATACCCCTTAAGGCATACCTACAAAATCCCGCCAGCCTTACTCTTAAGCGATATAGACACAAAATTCTCATCTTTTATATTGAGCACTCAATTTTTCAAATATTTATATATAAAAAAATTTCAAATTGATCACGCTCAGGAGACCCTTATGGCACAAGATCATATCCAACAATATGTCCTGAAAATCCGTTGCCCGGCTGCCTCTGGTATTGTTGCTGCCATTACTGGATACCTGGCAAAAAATGATTGTTATATTGGGGAAATGGCACAATACGATGATGAAACTACAGGTCAGTTTTTTACCCGAATTGTCTTTCGCTTCAATGAAGGGGATGGAGATATTGAAGCCTTGAAACAGGGCTTTGATGCAGTTAAAGCGCAGTTCAACATGCAGGCGAGTTTTTATGACTGTGCCCAGCCGATGAAGGTGCTGATCATGGTCAGTAAGTTCGACCACTGTCTGTTGAATCTACTTTACCGTCATCACAAGGGTGAACTGGACTTTGAAATCACCGCGATTGTTTCCAACCATCTGGATCTACGTCCCATTGCTGAACGTGAAGGCATCCGCTTTATCTATCTGCCAGTCACCAAGGACACCAAACAACAGCAGGAAGCGGAACTGCTCAAAATTGTCGATGAAACCCAGACTCAACTGGTCATTCTTGCCCGTTACATGCAGATCCTTTCCGACAACCTCTGCAAGCAGCTGTCTGGTCGTGCCATCAACATTCACCATTCCTTCTTGCCTGGCTTTAAAGGTGCAAAACCTTACCATCAGGCTTTTGAGCGCGGGGTGAAACTGATTGGAGCAACGGCACACTTTGTCACAGGTGACCTGGATGAAGGTCCGATCATTGAACAGGAAGTGCAGCGTGTGGATCATGCCTATTTACCGGATGACCTGGTTTCCATAGGTCGTGATACCGAAACAGTTGCCCTGTCCAAAGCGGTGAAATATTTTTCTGAATATCGTGTTTTCCTGAATGATGATCGAACCGTAGTCTTCAAGTGAACCTGTCTGTAGTGCTGTAAAAATAACTTATATTTACAGCACTTATCTCATTAAAAACCACTACTTCGGCATTAATTTTGCTTAATTATTAGACAATAATTATTTTTAAAGGGGAATATAATGAAATTAATCACAGCAATTATTAAACCATTCAAACTCGATGAGGTACGTAGTGAACTGTCTGAACAAGGCATTCAGGGTTTAACGGTCACCGAAGTTAAAGGTGCAGGTCGTCAAAAAGGTCATACAGAAATGTACCGTGGTGCAGAATACAACATCGAATTTGTTCCGAAGATGAAACTGGAAATTGCTGTGACGGATGATCAGGTTGACCTAGCAATTGAAGCAATTACTAAAACTGCCTCAACAGGTAAAATTGGAGATGGTAAAATCTTTGTAGTTAACTTGGAACAAGTTATCCGTATCCGTACCAGAGAGATTAGTGAAGCTGCAATTTAAGTCAAACATATACGGATCAAAGCTGCCTGATGGCAGCTTTTTATATGGGTGATCACTTTTCAATAGAAAGCCTACCCGAAGGCAGGCAGTGCAGTAACCAATTTAGCCTTTTGCTGTACGTTTCAGCTTTTGTGGATCATCGAATGGCAGTGTGTGTGTTATGGCACTTACCTCCAGACTGCCTTTAACCTGGATCGATCTGCCCTGTACAGCATAGTCCACATCAACACGGGCAATTGCCACAGATTTCCCGGTCAATGGTGAGTACATACCGCAGGTGATCACACCAATTTTTTTGTCACCATCCCAAAGTGTATCTCCCATTTCTGAGGCTTGCGTGCCTTCCAGTAGTACACCAAATATTTTAAAGCGTTCTTTATCCTGTAAACGTTGATGCTCATAACAGCCGCGGAACTCACCTTTTGTAGGAGAAACGGTAAAATCTAGTCCCAGTTCCCACAGCGTGTCTCCACAGGTGTCATTTTCAAATGGGAAATATTCAGAGTTATCATAAGGGAAAAACAGCAGGTAACTTTCAGTACGCAACCAGTCCAGTGTAGTAAATGAACAAGGAATAATCCCATAAGAGGCCCCCCTCTCTAGGATGGTTTCCCAGATCATCGGTGCATCTGCTGCCTTACAGAAAATCTCATAGCCACGCTCACCTGTATATCCAGTACGGGAGATCATCACCGGAGCCCCAAATAGCTTGGTTTGCAGATGATGGAAATATGGCAAATCCCGAATGCCCGGCACATGTTCAGCCAGGAAATCTACCGCGAAAGGTCCCTGCAATGACAGGTCATGCAGGTCATCATCAAACAGGACCGCCACTTGACGTCCCACAGCTGAACGCACCAGCATTTCATGACCAATCCCAGTACCATGTACCACCATAAAAGCATTCGGTCCGGTACGGTAAATCACGCAATCATCTACAAATTTACCCTGTTCATTCAGCATCGTAGCATAGACTGACTTGCCCGGATAGAGTTTAGAAATATCCCGTGTAGTGGCATATTCCAGCAGGCTTTCCGCATGAGGTCCTACATAATGGACTTTTTTCAGGCCTGAAACATCCATCAATCCGGCTTTGGTACGAATAGCAGTATAGTGATCTGCAATATCTGAGTTATAAGTCCATGCGGTGCCCATCCCGTTCCAGTCTTCTAGTTTTGAGCCAAGCTGACGGTGATGAGTAGCTAGGGCGGAAATACGCCAAGAATTTGCCATTCGATTAGATTCCTTAAATGAATAATTTATTTATCAGTTGCTAAGAGTTAATTGTTGTCTGAATCAAATTGACTCAGCCATTGCACAAGGGGTTCACGGTATTCACTAATGCCTTTATAGTCGGCAATAGGCTCTGGTAAATCACGAATCACACGGTGCAAACGCTGAGCCCAAGCTGGATTCGTGCATAGGTCATTCAGGCTGATCAGATAGGTACGAATACTAAATAGCAGTGCATTGCTCGGTGCCAGGCGTGGCATCATTTGCAGTTCGACACGCAGATGTAACATATGACCGGCATTTTCAGCCGTGACCAGACTTCGTTCATATCCCCAGAGGTAATAAGTTTCGGATGAGGTATCCATACGTGGATTGACCGTCATGGTCCAGTTCAGACGGCGGTAAGGCTGCCCAACCTGAATGTTCAACAGGAACTTGAGTGCTCGATCGAATACCCCCAAGTTATGGGCTAGCTGTGGAACTGGTGCATGCCACTGCTTGAAGCTCATGCCAGCATCGAAATTCAATGACCAATCTGCAGGGCCGGTGATCATGCCCGTGTCCATAAACAGGTCACCATCACGCTGATCCAGAATTGCTACATCCCCTTGAAACTGGCGGCTAATAAATTCAAACGGATGCATTGGCAGTGTTTCTGTGTCCCCAAAAACAAACTGCTGATCAATATTCAGCGGTCGATTGGTCCAGTGCCAGTGATTGCCACGTTTGCTGAGTTGGAAATGCTCCGGATAATCTGTAGCGTAACGCTCCATGACCATCGCCAGAAAATCCCAGCTCGCCTGCAGCATATGTGGCATGATAATGCAGCGTTTAGGATCCTGTTCTAGGGTCAGACGACGCTCATTCATTTCCGTAACATAATGTTCATCTATATCAAACCAATGCTCGAAAATAGTCCCTGGCCTTGACGTTGCAGGTTCGATATTGACCGAATACATGTATTGGTCTTCTGGAAATGGAAATGGAAAACGTTCGATTGCTTTTCTGCTGTTGTAATAGCTGAACTCATCATGCATGTTTTCATTGGGATTGAATTGCACGGTCATTGCGTTTTCCCCTGTTGTTATATATCTAAATGAAGGCATTGCCTGGCTTTGGCGCGCGAAACACACGGCATCAGCAGACTTTGTTGTTCCTGTAGGCTGAGATAATGATCCAGATGTTCCACTTCTCCCGCACTGTACGGCGTTACGCACTGGCCGCAGACCCCACCGCGGCAAAGATTGGGTATCTCTACTCCATTAGCTTCCAGAGCTTCCAGCATGCTGAAATCACTAGCCACATGTATGTTTCTATCGGATTTAGTCAGATGCACATCAAATGCAATACCCGGTGCCGGTGAGTTAAATGCTTCCCAATGCACCCGATTCGGTGACCAGCCCAATTTTTCAGCCGTGGAGGCAACTGCCTGAATCAGACGTTCAGGCCCACAGATATAGACATGAGTATTCAGATGCTGCTGACTGAGTAGTGCTTCGACATCCAGCCGCTGCTGGTTTTTTTCTGAATAGATATGCACCTGATCATTGAACAGCTGTTTCAAGTCTGCTTCATAGGCATTACTGATACCGTCACGGCAGGCATAGTGCAGTTCAAAACTGTCACCCGCATGCAACATAAAACGCATATGTGACATGAATGGAGTAATACCAATGCCTCCGGCAATAAAGATATGATGCTGTGCCTGCGAGTGAATCGAAAAAAGATTGAGTGGTGCTAAAATGCTGAGCTGGTCACCCACTTTAACCTGTTCATGCAGATATCTGGAGCCGCCACGGGACTGTTCCTGCAAGCGTACGGCAATTTTGTATTCATGTTGATCATAAGGGTCATTCAGTAATGAATATGCATTACGCAATACACGGTCAGGCAGCGGCAGTTGCACCACAATATGACTGCCTGAAGAAAATGGCAGTAGCGGATGATCCACTGCTTCAAAACTAAATTCACGAATAACCGGCGTAATCTGCTGAATTTCCTTAACACGTACAGAAATATTTAAACTCATGATGCTGCTCCCAATGGCTGATGAACATTTGCACAGACGCCCATATATGCACCCAGTCGCTGTGAAAAATGAGCACGTATCATGAGATGAACTTTGCACTGTTCACAGGTGCAATATTCTTTTTCTTGGGTAATTTGCTGATGACCACAATGTACACAGTACACTTGCTTCTTTGGCTGCCCATCTGTATGCAGGATCTGGGTAAACTCCTCTTTCAAACAGCCCAGCTGAGTCAAAGAGCGCTGTATTTTCCAGATAAAAGTTTCATTGCCTACCACAATACTATGTACGCCTGCCTTGGCCTGACTCAGGTATTGAGTCAGAGCATGCAGCACTGCTTCTAGTCCATATTCATCCGCAGATGGCTGGATCAGCAACTGGTATGGGGTAGCTTCGCCTAAATGACCTCTAATCTGTTCAAGCACTGCATCATCTTCCTGTTCTATCAAGATCAAATAGGAGGAAGCAGAAATTCGAATATCGCGGTAATCCTGATAAGTTGGTGTACTGTGCATAGTATTCGACATCAGCTGAACGCATCCCCTGAAAACGTTATGGTTCAATATTTAAAGGATTCCTGAGTCCTGCACTATTCCCTAAAAAACATACTCCATTTGAGGTATGCAGCTGGTCTGCAACTCCACCTTTCACATAAAAAAGCAGAACCGAAGGCTCAGGTTCTGCCGGAAAGGAACTTTATTTTGGAGTAGAAGAATTACCCTGCTTTTTGCTTTACTGTAGATCCAGCATGTAGATAAGCATCTAGGGAGTCGTCCAGTGCTTCCAGCCATGTAGTGTGATGTGGGGAGGCTTGGGTACCTGTCATTAAAGAACGATAGGTATGATCCCGGAAGGTCATAATGTTTTCTTTCTTATGTTTTTTCCAGGCCAGAAAAGTCTGTCGCACACCTTCAATATCAAAGGTCGGATAATCTGTCTGTTCAATTAAACGCATGATGTAATCCCCCTGAAACTTATACATGGCATGCACATCCTCCAGAGATTTTTCTGCCTCATGCCATGCTAATGTGTCAGCCTGCATTTCCAGCAAAGATGGCAATTTGATCCGGCCCAGCATGACATCACGGGCAAACCAAGCCTGTGCATCAAACATATTGAAGGAATACCATTGATCCTGCATGCCTAAGTAAAACAGTTTTGGATTCTGTTCCCACACCACTCCTTGGTATAGATTTAATGGATACAGAATATTATTGGTTCTTAAACTCAAGGATCCTTCAATAAATGGAAAATGGTGCAGATAGCCTGTACACAAAATGATGGCATCTACAGCCGCTGAACTGCCATCCTGAAAATAAGCATGGGTCTGATCCACATGAGTCAACTGTGGTCGTTCAGACCAGTTTTCTGGCCACTTATAGCCCATTGGGGCGCTGCGGTAACAGCTGATGATATTTCTGGCTCCATATTTATAGCACTGCGAGCCGATATCTTCTGCGGAATAGCTACTGCCGACAATTAACACATTTTTGTTTTTGAATTCTAGTGCATCACGAAAATCATGAGCATGCAAAATACGCCCACCAAATTTTTCGAAGCCTGGATATTCAGGAATCCGCGGTGTAGAAAAATGTCCAGATGCCACCACGACATAATCAAATGTTTCAGTATAGGTTCGCTCATCAGCATAATCATGTACCGTCACTGAAAACAGCTGGCTTACATCGTCAAAGCTAACATAGCGTACTGCAGTATTAAAACGTACATATTGGCGGACATTGGCTTTTTCTACGCGTCCTTTAATATAATCCCACAGGACTTCACGCGGTGGATAAGAGCCTATGGGACGGCCAAAATGCTCATCAAAGGTATAATCAGCAAACTCCAGACATTCTTTTGGCCCATTTGACCATAGATAGCGATACATACTGCTATGTACTGGCTCTCCGTGCTCATCCATCCCCGTATGCCAGGTGTAATTCCACTGTCCACCCCAGTCGGCCTGTTTTTCAAAGCAGACTAATTCTGGAATTTCAACACCTTTCGCCTGTGCAGACTGAAATGCTCTTAATTGCGCCATTCCGCTTGGCCCAGCCCCAATAATTGCAACTCGTGTCATGGTGGATCTCCATGTTTGTATTAAACAAATGCGATGTTGCAAATAACTTAGCGTGTGAAGAAAGTTCAGGTAATTCCTCAGAATGAGTACACAATTGTGTATATATTTTTTTAATTTTAATGCAGGGTTTCAGCCTGTGTTTGAAAGACGATGCCATCTATTCCCAGCACCATACCACTGTCAGAATAAACGCCCTGACCAATTTCCTGTACCCAGCGCACGTGGTCTGTGCCATCCATTAGCCGGTAACGGATATGAAAGCAGCCATGCTGCTCTAGTGCCTGTTGGATGTTTTGCCAGACATACTCGCGATCATCTGGATGGATCAGCTGGCCATAGAGTGGAGTATTGAGGAGCTCTTGCTCATTGTGTCCTGTAATCCGTTGGCAGCCTTCACTGACATATTCCATAGTCCAGTCACGGTTATTACGTGAACGGTACATCATCATAGGCATCCGCTGCAGGACGCCTTTTAACATCCGCTGCTGTGCATCTTTGACACTACGTGCTTTAACCAGATCTGTCTGCTCTCTGGCAATCATGCACCAGATTCGTCTAAAAGAACTTGTACCCTCAGGCTCAAGTTCAATTTTCTGAATAGTAGCCTCAAACCATGCTAGTGCCTGCAGATGATCAATGAACCGTATATGTAATGGTTTACCCAGCTGTGATTGCATTTCTTTGACGAAACTATATAAATCTTCAGGATAAAGATGGGAGGTTAAATCGCCTGTACCAGCATGACTGAAATTGTGCCAGGCCTGATTGGCCTTGAGAATTCGCATCTGTTCATCAAAAATCACGACACCTTCCTGTAGCTGCTCTAAGACAGGCGTCCAGCATTGTTCCAAAACTACATTATCATTCAGTGAATAAATATCTGAAATTATAGGTGACATATTTCAACCCTCTTCTACAGCATTGAATTCTGAAAGATTCAGGTTTTGGTGTGCCCAAACTGATAGTTCCAGCCTGGAGTGTAAATTCAATTTACGCAGCAGATTTTTCACATACACTTTTACTGTGCCATCACTAATTCCCAGTTCCCTTGCGATTAATTTATTGTTTAATCCTTTGGCAATCAGCTTCAGTGTTTCCCGTTCGCGCTGGGTCATATCATGCAACAAGTGTGCATTGTGCTGCTGTCTAGACACAGGTTTCTGAACCGGCATGCTTCTGAATTGTTGTGCCAGAATATGAATACTTCTCTCTTGCAATACCGTTTTTCCTGCATATACCTGGTACAGATTCTCCAGGATCACTTCAGGCAAGGTATCTTTGGCTAAAAATCCATGTGCACCATAGCGTAGCGCATCTAGCAGAGCCTGCTCCTCCTCACATGCTGTCAGCATGATAACCTTGAGCTGATGCTCACGAGAGCTCAGTGCTTTCAACACTTCAATGCCTGACATTTCTGGCATTTGAATGTCCAGCAAAAGAATATCTGGACAGGCATGACCGAGTGACTGGATAAAATCATATCCGGATGAATATTCCTGCATCAGGCTAAAGTCATCAGACTGCCGGATGATATCAGTCACCCCACGACGAAATAGTGCGTGATCGTCAACAATACTGACCTGAATAGATGGCATGAATCAGTCCTCCGAAGCCAACTGCAATTTTAAATCTACGCAGGTTCCATGAGGCTGCACCGGGTAAATGCGCAGCACCGCCCCGATCCGCTCTGCACGTTCCTGCATGATCTCCAGCCCAAAGCTGTCTTTACGTTTAAGTTCTGGACGAATCCCCTGTCCATTGTCAGAAATGCAGATATGCAGATGACTCACTTGAATTTCTAGCGTCACTTTGGCATATGACGCATGAGCATGACGCACAATATTGCTTAAGCTTTCCCGAATGATATATAGCACCTGTACAGACTGTCTGGGCTGGATACTGATGTGATGCACCCGATGATCGAGCTCAAAGACAATACTGGACTGCTGTTCAAATTCCTGAATAACTTTTTTTAAAGCCACAATAAAATCGAGTTCCTGATAGGCTAATCTGGAGGCAGTGATCAGTTCACGCACCTGCTGATAGGCATAATGGGTATAACTAGAAATTTCTTCGACCTGTTCATAAAATTCTGGATACTTTCCCTGTTTGCATTGCTGGCACAGTTGTGCTGATTTTAATCTTAAGAAACCTAGAATCTGGGCAATGCTGTCATGCAGATCTGCTGAAAATGCTTTCCTTTCCTGTTGCAGCACATCCTGTATATAACGTTTCTGCTGATCACGTTCTTGAAAGCCTTGCTGAATACATTTATCCAGCTGCCGGAGCAAAGGCTGATGAGCCTGGTGGCTATCATTAATATTCAAATACAACCGCCATACCATAAAGTCTTGACCGACCAGCATTAGATCTGCGACATGCTGACCGATGTACACCGTTTCTGCCCAGCTTTGAATATCACTATGTGAAGATAATGGCAGCAGTATCTGCTGGATCCGTGTGATAGCTGATGCCCTCAGCCCCTCCTCCACCGCATGATAGATAAAACATTCCTGAGTAAACGGATAACACAGCACAACCGCACAGTCCGGGATATGTTCCACTGGTTGTTGCGATTTCAGATACTCCAGACATTTGGGCAATTCACTGTTCAAATCCTTAACATGGCTCAGCTGATTTTTCAGCTGTAAACAATAGGACTCAAACCTGTACGCTGCCAGTTCCTGCTGAAGCTGCTTGACTTGAGCAAGCATGCCGTTTTGCTCATGCTCAAATAATGCATTCTTTCCGTAATCCATCATTTTTGCACTCATATCGTTCCATAAAAATAATAATTCGAATTTATTCTTAATAGTTATATTTTTTGAGCATTAATCATGCCAATTATCATCTATCCCATCAGAGGTATCTCCTCGGAGAAATAGAAGCAGCGTTGAAAAAAGGCCAAGATAATCAAAGAATGATATGGACCTTTGGTGAGCATATGGGATATTTATCTGCACCGAATACAATAGACACCTTTCAGGATGCTTTTATCCATCTGCTGCAGCCGATTAGGGCACTCCATCTACGGGTGGATCCTCAAACTCTACAATGCTTCTATCTGGATACAGGAGATGAAATTGAGCTATGTTTATCTGGACAGACCGTTGAACTTCTGGCACTTAATGAAACAGCTCAACCATTTTTCGAAGCACTCGAAAGCCTTAAGACTCCCTATACTATAAGTCCAGCGGCACAGACCCTGGCACAGCTCCAGCAACAGACACCTTCTGCTCAAGCTTTGCAGTATCAACTCGATCACTATCAGCTGTCACAGGAGCTGCTTCAGCAGGCTTGGCAGATCACAGATCAGTACGCTATACGTCTTCGTGCAAATCAGCCTGTTCAAGTGTATGTGTTTAATACTGGTCTAGATCAGGATATTACTCTGCCATTCAGCTTGGAAGAACTCTCAGTTAAGCTGTATAAAGCACAGCCCATGGAGCAGTATCTGCCAGAGCCTTTGGCTAAACCTGTCCAGGAAATTCATGTGCCGCGTGCCTCTGCACGCACTTATATGGTGAAAAAAGGTCAATGGATTCAGATTATTGATGTTTCAGGGAAACAATGTTCAGACTTTCTAGCCTTTGACCAGCATGCACTGGCTCACGGGATTGAGATTAGTCTCGATGCTGTAGCGACCCGGACAGTACTAGGCCAGGCCGTACCAAGACCTGGACTGCATTCTCGTTTTTATGGCACAGACATGCAAAGCCTAGTAGAAGTAGTACAAGATACTGTCGGACGCCATGATATGTTTTTAACTGCTTGCAGCCCTAAATTCTATGAAGACTCCGGCTACTTTGGTCATATTTCCTGTACAGACAATTTTAACAAAGTACTAAAACCTTATCACATCGCATCACGTGCATCCTGGCCTGCTATTAACTTTTTCTATAACACCTTTGTCGAGGACTGCGGTAGCATCGGCATGGATGAACCATGGTCCAGACCTGGGGATTATGTGCTGTTGCGAGCCAACCGTGACCTGATCTGTGCCAGCTCTGCCTGTCCTGATGATATCGATCCGTCTAATGGCTGGATACCAACTGACATTCATATCCGGATTTATGCCGAGACAGAACACTTCAACCGATCCCAGCATTACCGGATCACGCCTGAGGAGCAACCTCGAATGACCATGTCATCTGGATTTTTTTCAAGAATCAATACACTTACCTCCAAAATCAGTGAATATAAAGGCTATTGGGTCGCTAATGAGTATGATGGATGGGGAGCAACAGCAGAGTATCTGGCATGCCGTGAACGTGTAGCTATGCTGGATCTAAGTGCCCTGCGTAAATTTGATATTGCTGGCCCGGATGCTGAAGTCTTTATGCAGTATGTTCTCACCCGCAATGTCCGAAAGCTGGCAGTTGGTGAAATTGCCTATTCTGCGTCCTGCTTGGAAACCGGAGGTATGGTAGATGACGGTACGATTTTCCGTATGGGTCAGCAGAATTTTCGTTGGATTTGTGGAGACGAATATTCCGGAATTTGGCTCAAGCAGAAATCACAAGAAATGGGCTATCAGGTCAGTATCCGAAATGCCTCACAACAGATTCATAATTTAGCAGTTCAAGGTCCTAAAAGTCGTGAATTGCTCAGTAAAATCATATGGACGCCGGAGCATCAACCTTCTTTAGAAAAGTTAGCGTGGTTCCATTTCACTTTAGGTAAATTAGGCGGCCCAACGGGTATTCCTCTCATGGTGTCACGCACCGGCTATACAGGTGAACTTGGCTTCGAAATCTGGTGTCACCCAAGTCATGCAGAACAGTTATGGGATACCATTTGGACAGAAGGTCAACAATATGAAATTGCTCCAATGGGCTTTGATGCATTAGATATGCTGCGTATTGAAGCAGGGTTAATTTTTGCAGCTCATGAATTTGATGCTGAAACCAATCCGTTTGAAGCCGGCATTGGCTTTACCGTACCGATGAAAACAAAAGAAGAGGATTTTATTGGAAAACAAGCACTGCAAAACCAAAATCCAGCTAGTCGAAAGAAACTAATGGGGCTGGTTTTAGATGGTAGTGAACCAGTACATCATGGCGATAAAATTTATGCGGGACGTTTTCCTGTTGGTGTAGTGACCAGCAGTACGCTTTCACCCTTGTTGAAAAAACAAATCGCCCTGTGTCGCTTGGCACCAGAATATGCTCAAGCTGATATCGCACTGGAAGTTGGACATTTAGACGGTCACAAAAAGCGTCTTGGTGCCAAAGTAGTGTCGCTGCCATTTTACGACCCTGAACGCACTCGTGTACGTTCCTAGCAATAGATCCCTTTAACCAACTACGAAGAGAACCTAGCCTCGGCTGGGTTCTCTTCATCCTTTTTAATAAGGTAAAGAGGTTTTCTCTGAAACCGACATTCTGCCCTGCTATTGATTAAACAATATTTTATTAAATTTCAAAATTACACACTAGACTTGCAGTAGTTGAGACAACTTAACTTTTAAAAAACATAGATTCAAAATAAAGAACCTTTCTTACCGGTTATCCATTTTATGAGATAACTTTTTAAAATCGATTGGCTCATGGAAAGAACTGAAGTATTTATTAAATTAATCTCTGTTGCAGATCGTGAAGGTTTTAAGGCAGATCAACTTATTTTAAGCATCTTAATAAGCCAAAGAATCAAAAAAATACTAATTTCTAATCAATATTAGGCTTTATTGTGGGTTATCAATCCTTACAGATCAGAAATTATCCACAATTTCTGTGGATAAACTTGGGATAATTTTATCCGTCTGTGTACGCATATGCTCACATAAATCTCGGCCTTTGCGGCTAGGCGATCAGACTGTGATTCCCTATCATGGGGAAATAGAGAGCAGGAAGCTACATACAAGAATAACAATAGATAAGCACAAGGATTGTAAGGTACGACAGGAGTTATACCGAGCGAACCAATATGAAAAAACCTGGCAGGATGAAAAGCACCCTTCAAGTTAGACACTCTTAGTCTAACTTGAAGGGTGCTTTTCTATGGCTAAATATTCTCAAGAATTTAGACTTGAAGTTGTTCAATTTTACTTAATGAATCTAGGTAGACAACGAGCAACAGCTAATCATTTTAACATAGCAATATACTGATCATAGTAAGGGAATTGGCGTAGATGTTAATTACTTAATTCTATTATGTAACAGTATTGGCAGAAACAGGATTTATAGATAGTTTTTCAGCTAGCCTTCATTTATCAAGATGAATTCTATAGCTACTCAAGTACTCTCATTAAAGATAATGAAATTCCTCATAATAGCTTTCAAAATATAGGTGTTTTTCAAGCTTCTGATAAAAAGGTGTAGCAAGTTGCTACACCTTTTCATTTTTCTGAACTAGCCCTTTTAAAAAATTTTCTAGCTGCAATAAACTAGCTTCATCAATTTGCGAAATATTCAGCGAAACTTTAAGTTGTTTATCACTGAGTTTTATATTTCCAGCAACTCTACCATTATATTCAATCTTGCGAATTACAGATGTTGTTGTCAGTTTTTCAGAACCTTCACTAAGCAATTTCTCAGCATATATAGCAGCTTTAGTCTGCTCCAGCTTTTTATCTTTAACTTTATCCCAAGCTTTAAGTAATACTGTTTCAGCTTCAGAAAGTTGCTGCAGATGGTCTGACAAAAACTTTTTAAATGCAGTTGCAGCAGTACGTCCAAGTAAGTTTGGATCTACTTCAAGATCATTTAAAATTGTTTTAGGTAGTTTTTCATAAGATAGATATTTATACATATCCTCTCGGTTTAAACCAAGAGATTTAGCTAAGCGCTGTTTATTTTTCTTTAAATTCTCGTCTAAAGCATTCAACCCTACAAAAACTTCATAATCTGTCAGATCCTGACGTTTTAAATTTTCTGCTAAAGTCAGCAATGATGCTTCTTCATCGTTCGCATCAATAATGATTGCTTCGATTACAGTTTTACCAAGCTGTTGATGCGCACGTAAACGGCGTTCGCCTGCGATCAGTTCATATTTTAGATTATCCAGCTTACGAACTGTAATCGGCTGTAAAAGGCCAACTTCTTCAATAGAATTTGCTAGTTCTGTTAGCTCTAGCTCGTCAAATATTTTTCGAGGCTGATTTGGGCTTTTACTGATATCCTCAATTGGGACATTACGCCGAAATTCTTTCAACTCTTTGATGTTGTCTTTTTGAGCTTGTTGATGTTTCTGTGTATTCTGTTTCAATTTCTGAGCTAAAAGCTCTTTGGTGCTCGCCATAATATTCTCAAATTTTATACTTTAGCCACTATTTCAGCTGCTAGGCTTTCAAATGCCTTACGTACTTTTGAACCTTTTTCTACTTTTAACAGAGACTGTTGTAAAATTGCTGCTTGATTAACTTTGGTACTTTGAGGAATAGTAGTTTCTAAAATTTTACCAACTTGTTTAAGTGCTTCATCACGAATCAATTTACACACATTCTGACGTTCATCATGCTTGATTAACAAGGCACCTAAAAGTTTGAGATCAGCATTAATACGTTTAATCTTTTCCATATGATTTAAAAGATCCGTTACCCCGTAAAGACCATATTGTGAACCTGATTCAATTGGAATAATTACATGTGTAGAAGATGCTAGAGCATTACTAGTCAACAATTTCAGACTTGGTGGACAATCAATCAAGATAAAATCATATAGATCTTTAAGTAATTCTAGTTTAATTGTAAGTTCTTCAGATGGGCGTGGTGCTTCTTCTTTCAGTTGATCTTCAGTTTTTCCTAAATTTAATGATCCATAAATCAATGATACATTTTCAAAATTAGTTTCTTCTTGTAAGGCATCTGCTAATAAAGAAATATCACCTACAAGTAATTCTGCTGTTGTGACAGCAACTTCACTAGGATGTTGAACTCCAATGTGCAAACTTGCATTTGCTTGTGGATCTAAATCAATAACTAGAACTTTATTACCCAGATTTGCAAGTTCTGATGCCAAGTGAACAACTGTTGTTGTTTTACCACATCCGCCTTTGTGATTGGCAACAGCAATAATTTTTGCAGACATACGTGTCAGATGCTTCCGTATTTGATTGTTAGTTAATATAAATAACTTTCACTAAACTTACTATAGTTTTTAAATTTATAAACCCTGTTTGTTCAGATGTAAAACAACTTAAAAAATAAATTTTACCTAAGCTAGCTTAATTAATAATTAGTATAATTAGTTATTTAGCTAATTAATAATTAGAGCCGATTTTTCAATATAAAAAACAATGCCTTATGGTTTTTAAAGTGGAAGGTTTGTCACTGAAAGGTGGAAGGTTTGTCACTGAAAGGTGGAAGGTTTATCATTGAAAAGTGTAATGATTGTCACTGAAAGGTGGAAGGTTTGTCACTGAAAAGTGAAAGGCTTGTCACTATGGTGGAAGGCTTGTCATCAATTATTTGAAATAGTCAAAATAATCAAATTAAATAATTTTAAAACAATAGCTTAACTTGTTGATAAAGATGTTTTAAATAGCTTTAATAGTGGAGTGTCTGTCACGCAGACCTCTTTTATTGTGGATAACTTTATTTTTAAAGATATTTTCTGATGATTATGTATTCAGTTGATTCTTTAAATCATATATCAAAGGTGGAAGCCTTGTCATATCTAAGTTTCAATTTCATCCAACTTCATTTAAACCTAAAAAATAATGAGTAAAAATACATCTATCTGGCAATTTTTTCTCATATAAGGTGGAAGGTCTGTCACTTATTGGTGGAATAAAATATAAAAATTCCACTTTTAGATGCTAATCCACGTACAATTGCCCTTTTTTGATGACAAGCTTTCCACTTTTGCACTCTTATGGTGAAATTGTTGAAAATTTTTCCACTTTTGTTTATAAACGAATAGTCGAATTACAAATATTACGGTTATGACAGAAGCTAATCCGCTGCAAGAAGAATCTAATTATGTACCTTACTGTATTGGCAACATTCGCCATAATGGAGTTGTTAGTACCAGCAATCGATTGATTCGTCCAATTGAGTTGTCGGCAAACGAATATAAAGCACTGTTGTATGCTATGGCGGTGGCAAATTATGGGGAAAAGAATAGTGCAGATCGTGAGATAACTGAACAAACTTATATTTATTTATATAAGGATGATTTGGCTGATTTGCTTGGGCTTAGTAAACGTAATTCGATTAATGTTGCAATCGATCGTATTTATAAAGAACTTTCATCTCGAGTAGCTCACTTCATTATTGAAGAACCGGCTGATGACAGAAAGAAAAAAACTAAAAAGGTTCACTCTGTTGTTCCTATTATCCGTGAGTTGAGATGGGAAGATGATTCTAAAAATGCAATTCAAATCCGTTTTACCAGTGAAGTTTTGCCCTATTTTACTCAGCTTGCGGGTGGAAATTTTACGACCTATCAGCTCAAGCACCTATTTGCATTAGATTCAGTCGCAAGTATGAGTCTGTATACTTATTTTGTTAAAAATGAATTTAAGTATAGTCAACAAAAGAACTATGAAATACCACTTCTGCTTGAAAATCTTAAAGCTTTAATTGATATTAATGAAACCAAATACGATCGTTGGGTAGATTTCAGACGCTACGTGCTGGATAAGATCGTGGCTGAGATTAATGAAAATACAGATCTGCAGTTAGAATATGAAACAATTAAGAAAGGTCGTCCAATTATTGGAGTAAATTTCAAACTGCAACGTCGTATAGCAGAAAAAAGCCATACTGATGCCGCACCGGTTGAGAAAATTTATCTGGATGTACCATTTGAAGATAATGCTCTGGTAAAAGAACTGGGTGCAAAATTTGATACGAATGTACGTTCCTGGTACATTTATAGTGATGATGATAAATACAACCAGTTTAAGAAATGGTTTAAAAAATCAGGTTGTCTGACTGATTCTCAGGCAAATATTGTTATTAATGACACCTTATTCCAGATGGACTTCGCTGAAATCGGAATAAGTCTGAATGATTTCAAACGAAATATGAAACATAAACTAAAGAACAACCCTGAATTTGTTGAAAGCATTCGTGAACGTCTGAATGAGCTTTTTGGTAAAGAAGTGATTTAGGAAAAAGTGTAGCAAGTTGCTACACTTTAGGAATATATAGTTATCCCTGCTTTTTGGGATTCATAAGAATGCTTGTAGCACAATAAGCTAAATTATCAATGAATTAATTCTTATGATTAACAGAATTCTGTTTGCTTACCAGCATCAGAGAAGATTAAGAACAGATACCTGTAAAACCATATAAAATCCGAGTGTTTTTCATTCCAATAATATTATTGGTATAGATGGGTAACGGTGTAGCATAACTAGATGCTGTTACATTTAGAATAATGCCAAAATACATTAGTAAGCAAAACTATTTGCTTTATAACCTCCTATATTCAAATCAAGTAAATTAATCCCTTAGTCATGACCAAAATTCACATAGCAGCCATCCTACTTTTAATTTTTTTAGCCTAAGCATAAGTGAGTATAGTGATTTAGCTTTAATTTTCAGAGTTAATTCTATGGATAGTAATCATAGTGCCTGATTCCTGTATGTTCTACCTAGATGAGTTTTCTGAAATTTAATTAATAAGATTCTCTTTATACTTATCAATGTATGTAATTGATTGGTAATAGGTAGAAAAGGGATGTTTCCAGAATCAGAAATTGATAGAGAGTCAATGGAATTTGACGTAGTCATCGTAGGCGCAGGCCCTGCGGGTCTTTCTGCTGCGATCAAAATCCGTCAGCTTGCAATTGAAAACAACCTGAATGATCTGTCCGTTTGTGTCGTGGAAAAAGGCTCCGAAGTCGGTGCTCATATTCTTTCTGGTGCTGTACTTGAACCGCGTGCAATCAATGAACTGTTCCCGAACTGGAAAGAAGAAGGAGCGCCTTTAAATGTCCCAGTCACTGAAGATAAAACCTTCTTCCTTTTATCTGAGACTACCTCTAAAGAAGCACCGCATTGGATGGTGCCGAAAACCATGCATAACGATGGCAACTACGTGATCTCACTCGGTAACGTGGTACGCTGGTTAGGTCAAAAAGCAGAAGAACTGGAAGTATCCATCTTCCCAGGCTTTGCCGCTGCTGAAATCCTGTACCATGAAGATGGTTCAGTAAAAGGCATCCAAACCGGTGACATGGGCATAGGTAAAGATGGTGAACCAACACATAACTTTACCCCAGGTTACGAGCTTCATGCCAAATACACCATCTTTGCTGAAGGCTGCCGCGGTCACTTAGGTAAACGCCTGATCCAGAAATTCAATCTGGATAAAGATGCTGATCCGCAGCATTACGGTATCGGGATTAAAGAACTGTGGGAAATCGATCCTGCCAAGCATAAACCAGGCCTGGTGATGCACGGTGCCGGCTGGCCATTGTCTGAAACCGGTTCTTCAGGTGGCTGGTGGTTATACCACGCGGAAAACAACCAGGTCACTCTGGGCATGATTGTGGACCTTTCTTACGAAAATCCGCACATGTATCCATTCATGGAAATGCAGCGCTGGAAAACTCATCCACTGATCAAACAGTATCTGGAAGGTGGTAAGCGTATTTCTTATGGCGCACGTGCTGTCGTGAAAGGTGGCTTTAACTCTCTGCCGAAATTCACCCTCCCAGGCGGTTGCTTAATTGGTGATGAGGCCGGCTTCCTGAACTTTGCCAAAATTAAAGGTTCACACACAGCCATGAAATCAGGCATGCTGTGTGGTGAAGCGGTGTTTGAAGCGATTGCTGCCGGTGTCGAAAAAGGGGGTGACCTTGCGATTGCCCGTGTCACGGAAGGTGAAGACCTGTTCGAAAAAGAACTGACAGCTTACACGGACAAGTTCAACAACAGCTGGCTGAAAGAAGAGCTATATAGTGCACGTAACTTTGGCCCGGCAATGCACAAGTTCGGTCAATGGATGGGTGGTGCATTTAACTTCATCGACCAGAACGTATTTAAAGTTCCATTTACATTACATGATCTGGTGCCAGATTTTAAAACTCTGAAAACTGTTGATGCCGTGAACTTCAAACCTAACTATCCAAAACCGGATGGCAAGCTAACATTTGATCGTTTGTCTTCAGTATTCGTATCGAATACTGTGCATGAAGAAAACCAGCCTGCTCACCTGAAGCTGACGGATGCGTCAATTCCAGTGAACGTGAACCTGCCAAAATGGGATGAGCCAGCGCAACGCTACTGCCCGGCGGGTGTATATGAAATTATGGAAAATGATGATGGTTCTAAGCGCTTCCAGATCAATGCAGCGAACTGTGTGCACTGCAAGACCTGTGACATCAAAGATCCATCTCAGAACATCACCTGGGTGGTACCGGAAGGTGCTGGTGGTCCGAATTATCCTAACATGTAATGTTAGGATAATTCTTGCGAAGCAGTGCCTCTCATATCCAAATATGTAATTTGGATAGTTCTTGCGAGGTGTTGTCTCTCATACCCACACATGTAGACGTTAGTAATAACTCTTCATTTGTTTTTTTAGGTAAAGCAGTCTCTTCGGAGGCTGCTTTTTTTATAACTCATACTATTATGAGTTTTATGCAATTAACCTTATACAGAAAAATGTAAGCTGTGGAACACAAGTCGTAGACATGTTTATGAACAGTTCATACGACTTATTGATAAGCCAGTTACTTCGGACGAAGAATATTTATTGAATATACTGTGCTTCTTTTGACAGGAGGTTGATATGCGCGATATTCCACCATTAAATGCCCTACGTACTTTTGAATGTGTAGCACGACATAAAAGTTTTACCAAGGCTGCTGATGAGTTATATGTGAGTCAATCTGCTGTGAGTCGCCAAATCACACTTATAGAAGAATATCTCGGCATTGAATTCTTTAAACGTGAACGTTCTGGAATTAGCCTGACTGAAGCAGGTGAAAAATATTATGCGGAAATTGGCCCTGCATTTAATAAAATTGCTATTGCCACTCGTGGCATGAGTTCGTACCGAAAAAACAATGACATAGCTTTACGCGTATATTCAACATTTGCAGCTAAATGGCTAGTGCGAAGATTGCAAAAACTACATGCTGAAAACCCTAAACTACGCGTCAATATCAAAACCGCTGTTGCTCCTGTAGATTTTGCAACAGAGCATGTTGATGCATCCATTCAGTTTGGTGATGGCAATTGGCCTGATGTTGATAGCTATTTTTTATGTAGTGATGAGCTTAGACCCGTATGTAGCCCATCTCTAATTAGCCATTTAACACGCCCACCAGCTCCACAAGATGTAAATAAATATAAGCTTATACATTCTAACTATAGAAAATTAGATTGGACCGATTGGTTAGCGGCTCAAAATATCGAAAGCTCAGAAACAGATCAATTTATACTCCCAAACTCGCTTTTAGCCTACCAGGCAGCCCTTGATGGAATTGGGATCGCAATGGCACAGACCAAGTTAGTGGAACAGGAAATTGATAATGGCAGTTTGGTCTATTTCTCTGACTATATACTTCAGCGTGATTTGGGCTATTACCTTGTCGTACCACAAAATTCACCAAAATTAGAAAAGATTATTGAACTACGTGATTGGTTAATCGAAGAACTTAATTAAAAGGATGTAAAAGATATATGACTACGCTCATTCAAAAATATGCCGAATATGCTGCATTGGAAGCTCAACGAGACTTAAATCTTGAAACACTTCATCATGCGAAACGTGTTGTGCTTGATTGGTTTTCTGCTTTATACCCAGGATTCGTATCTGAAGTTGGGAAAAACATAGTTGCAACCTTTGAGGAAGAGTTTGGAAATGGTAAAAGCCGCATACCAAGTCTAAATCAAAATGCTTTCTCATCTACAGCAGCATGGGTTTTAGGAACTGCTTCACATGCTGTAGAGTTTGATGATATTTTTCGCGATGCTGTATATCATCCGGGGGTACCAGTCATTAGTGCCGCCTTATCAGTTGCGGATGAATATCAGCGTTCTGGTTTAGAATTTTTAAAAGCAGTTGTAGTAGGGTATGAGGTTTCAACACGTCTAGGGGCGGCTGTACAACCTTCACATTATACTTACTTTCATACGACTGGAACTGTTGGTGCAATTGGTAGTGCCGCTGCTGCAGCCTTCTTAATTGATCCGCATAATAAGGATATTTTTGCACATGCAGTTGCAACAGCAACAACTTTTGCATCAGGTTTACAGCAAGCATTTCGTTCAGATGCAATGACCAAAGCTTTGCATGGTGGGCATGCTGCATCAATCGGTGTTACTGCAGCGAAAGCGGCTGCTAAAGGAGTCACTGGTGCATTAGATATTTTAGAAGGTGAAGTCGGTTTTGGGGCTGCATTATCAAAAGATCCAAAATGGGAAAAAGCGACTCTAAATTTAGGCACAGATTATAATGTCTGTAAGATGACCCAAAAAAATCATGGTTGTTGTGGTCATACTTTCGCTGCCATTGATGGTGCTTTAGAAATTCGTACTCAAATTCTTAATCAGAACCTGAAGATTGAGGATGTTGAGAACATTACAGTGCGTACATACCAAACGGCACTTAATGTAACAGGGAATTTTGATCCTGAATCAGCATTCCAATGTCGCTTCAGCTTACCTTATGTAGTCTCACATGGCTTTTTACACGGTAGTGTTCGTTTAAATGCTTTTACAGATGAACAAATGGCATCACCAGAAACACGCGAGTTAATGAAGAAACTTATCTTAGAAAGTGATGATGAATTAACTTCTAAGTTCCCAAATCAACGTGCGGCAAAAGTTAAAATTACGCTAAAAGATGGTCAAACATTTGAACACTTCTCCCCATGTCGAAAAGGTGATCCTGAAGCACCATTAACAGATGAAGATTTAGATCATAAATTCTTTGAATTAGTTGAGGGAGTTATAACAACATCTCAAGCCAAAGTATTAAGAGATCAAATCTGGAATCTTGAAAATATAAGTGTTGCTGACTTAACTTTATAAATCATTATAGTTAAACAATTTAAAGCAGCTAGTTGAATTTACTAGCTGCTTTTTTTATTAATACTTTAGTCTTAATAGTGAAATATAAGTGATTGATAATTATTATATTAAATTTTAAAAAACTTATTTCTATAGTTAAATGCACCAGTTTTAAAAATAAGTCATGCCATGATGATTAATTAGAAAACATGATTTAAATATATCCAATATTCTAACTCCACAGGGTTAATTAATAGACTTAGAGTTAGACATATGGATTTCAATTTAACCGAAGAACAAAATGCATTTGCAGATTCAGTGCGCAAGTTTGCCCAAAAGGAACTGGCAGATGGCGCATTAGAACGCGCTCATTCTCATGATTATCCGTGGGAAATCGCTGCCAAATTGGCAGAAATGGGTCTGATCGGTATCACTGTTAAAGAAGAAGATGGCGGTATTGGCGGGACCTTGATGGATGCCGTGATTGCCATTCAGGAACTTGCGCTGGTTTGCCCAAAAAGTGCTGACGTGGTTCAGGCGGGTAACTTTGGTGCGATCCGTACCTTCGCAGAATATGCATCTCCTTACCTGAAAGAGAAATATCTTCCAGATTTATTGGCAGGTAAAAAACTGCTTGCTTTAGGCATGAGTGAGCCAGGCGCAGGGTCATCAGTGACTGAGCTAAAAACTTCAGCAGTTGAAGATGGTGACCACTACATTATCAATGGTTCTAAAGTCTTCTCTACACATAGTCCACATGCTGATACCTTCCTCATTTATGTCCGCTTTGGTGAAGGGCTTGATGGTATTGGTTCGGTGATGATCGATCGCGGTACACCAGGCTTTGAAGTGGGCCAGCCTTCATCATTTATGAGCGGTGAAGAGTGGTGCCAGCTTTATTTTGATAATTGCCGTATCCCAAAAGAAAACGTATTGCTTGGCCCTGGTGGCTTTAAAAAGCAGATATCAGGTTTCAACGTTGAACGTATTGGTAATGCATCACGCGCATTAGCACTCGGCCGTCATGCTTTTAACGTAGCGCGTCAGCACTGTTTGGACCGTGAACAGTTCGGCAAGCCTTTATGTGAGTTCCAAGGTCTGCAATGGAAATTTTCTGAGATGGCTCTGAAGCTGGAAGGTTCACAACTGCTTCTTTACCGTGCGGCAATCAATGCCGATGGTGGTCTGCCATCTGCTTATGAAACCAGTATTGCGAAACTATCATGCAACCTGACGGGCTGGGAAGTATCTAACGAAGCGCTGCAGGCGATGGGTGGCTACGGTTATTCAACAGAATCATTGGTTGAGTACTGTGTGAAGCGTACCCGTGGCTGGATGATTGCAGGTGGTTCAATCGAAGTTCTGAAGAACCGTATTGCAGAAGATGTATTTGGTCGTCGTTTCAATCAGCGTGCGAAGTAGATTCACGGGAAAAGTGGATGTTTTAAATATAAGATGTATGTATTGCAAAGGAAATCATTATGCATGTAGATACTGTTGCCAATAACGGAAGTGGCAGTAAAAAATGGAAACTTGCTTTTATATTCGCATTTTTAACACTCATCGTTGATGGTGCGGATGTAATGTTTCTGGCGTTTAGCTTAGCCAGTATTAAAGCTGATTTTGGTTTATCTGCTGTTGAAGCAGGTATGTTGGGTAGTGTCACACTGGTAGGTATGGCACTTGGTGGTGTAACAGGTGGATGGTCTAGCGACCGTTTTGGACGCGTAAAGACCATTACATTCTGTGTATTTGTGTTCTCAATTCTGACTTCATTTATCGGTTTTGCAGAAAACGTTACACAATTTGCAATCTTAAGATTTATCTCAGCATTATTCTTAGGTTCTGTTTATATGGTGTGTAGTACATTACTTGCGGAATCAGTACCTACCCATAAGAGAACAACAATTGTTGCTTCTTTGCAGACTGGTATTACTGTTGGCTATATTGTTGCAAGTATCTTAGCTGGTGTGATCATTCCAGATTTTGGTTGGCGTCCAATGTTTATGCTTGCGAGTGTGGGCGTGATTTTAGCCATCGCAATGTACATTATGGTTCCAGAATCTGATGCCTGGTTAGCTGCTAAAGACAATATTCGTAAGCAAATTGCCACCAAATCAAAAGCACCAAAGGGAGCTTTTACTACATTATTTAAAGATCCGTCAGTACGTAAAATTTTAATTCTATGGGTCCTTGCTAGTGGCTTCATGCATTTTGGTTATTATGGTGTAAATAACTGGATGCCGTTATATCTTGAACAAGAATTAGGAATGCAGATTAAAAAGCTAACTACTTTCATGGTAGGTAGTTATACCGCAATGATTCTTGGTAAAGTGATTGCGGGTATTCTAGGCGATAAGATTGGTCGTCGTGCAACATTCGCGTTAGGTACTGTGAGTACGGCATTGTTCTTGATCGTAATTGTGATGTTTAATTCTCCGAATAACATCTTATGGTTATTGATCGGCTTCGGTTTCTTATATGGTCTACCATTTGGTGTATATGGCACATATATGGCGGAAAGTTTCCCGACTCGTATCCGTGGTACATCTTTGGGTGTAGCACATAACATGGGACGTATTGGTTCTTCTATTGGTCCAATTGCAATTGGTTTCGTCGCGACAAATGCCTCTGTAGGTTATGGTTTCTTAATGATGGGTGCTGCTTATTTAGTTTGTGTATTACCTGTATTCTTTATTAGGGAACATCTGTATGATCCACAAGGAAATGCAGAAGTTGCTTCAGATGGTAGTAACTCTGAAGAAAAACCTATAAAAACAGTCAATCAAACTGTATAAGTCAGCTAAAAAAACGCCCTAAATAGGGCGTTTTTTTATTGTTTTACATTTTCTCAAATAAGTCATAGCGTGATGATTTATATGAAAACATAAAATAAATAAAACACCTATTCTAGAACTATAAGATATATTGGATAGAGAGTTAAACATATGGATTTCAATTTAACCGAAGAACAAAATGCATTTGCAGATTCAGTGCGCAAGTTTGCCCAAAAGGAATTAGCAGACGGTGCATTAGAACGCGCTCATTCTCATGATTATCCGTGGGATATCGCTGCCAAATTGGCAGAAATGGGTCTGATCGGGATCACGGTCAAAGAAGAAGATGGCGGTATTGGCGGGACCTTGATGGATGCCGTGATTGCCATTCAGGAACTTGCTTTAGTTTGTCCAAAAAGTGCCGATGTTGTTCAAGCCGGGAACTTTGGCGCAATCCGCACCTTCGCAGAATACGCATCTCCATACCTGAAAGAAAAATACCTTCCGGATTTGTTGGCAGGCAAAAAACTGCTTGCCCTAGGCATGAGTGAGCCAGGTGCAGGTTCATCAGTAACTGAACTGAAAACTGCAGCCGTTGAAGATGGTGACCACTACATTATCAATGGTTCTAAAGTCTTCTCTACACATAGTCCACATGCTGATACCTTCCTCATTTATGTCCGCTTTGGTGAAGGGCTTGATGGTATTGGTTCAGTCATGATCGATCGTGGTACTCCGGGCTTTGAAATAGGTCAGCCTTCAGCATTCATGAGCGGTGAAGAATGGTGTCAGCTGTACTTTGATAACTGCCGTATCCCGAAAGAAAACGTATTGCTTGGTCCTGGTGGCTTTAAAAAACAAATCTCAGGTTTCAACGTTGAGCGTATTGGTAATGCATCACGTGCATTAGCTTTAGGTCGTCACGCTTTCAATGTGGCACGTCAGCACTGTCTGGACCGTGAACAGTTCGGTAAGCCTTTATGTGAATTCCAAGGTCTGCAATGGAAATTTGCTGAAATGGCACTGAAGCTGGAAGGTTCACAACTGCTACTTTACCGTGCCGCAATCAATGCCGATGGTGGCCTGCCATCAGCCTATGAAACAAGCATTGCAAAATTGTCATGCAACCTGACGGGTTGGGAAGTATCTAACGAAGCGCTGCAGGCGATGGGTGGCTACGGTTATTCAACAGAATCATTGGTTGAGTACTGTGTGAAGCGTACCCGTGGCTGGATGATTGCAGGTGGTTCAATCGAAGTTCTGAAGAACCGTATTGCAGAAGATGTATTTGGTCGTCGTTTCAATCAGCGTGCGAAGTAAAATTTAAAAAGGATTTAGAGAAATGAATTCCATGGTTAATGAAAATAAAACCCTTTCTAATGCTTTACTGAAGCCTAAGACAGTCGCGTTGGTTGGTATTTCAGATGACATCAGCAAAACAGCTGGTCGTCCTTTACACTTTTTAAGAAATGCCGGTTATAAAGGCACAATTTATTGTATTAACCCACGTCGTGAAACCGTGCAGGGTGAAAAAGCATATACCTCTCTTTCATCACTGCCTGAAGTCCCAGAGCATGTGTACGTATTAACAGCAGCAGACTTGGCATTAGAAGCTGTTGAAGAATGCGGCAAACTGGGTGTGCCCGTTGTGACTCTGATTGCGAGTGGCTTTAGTGAAGCTGGCCCTGAAGGAATCGAACGCGAAAACAAGCTTCGTGAACTTAAAGCAAAATATCAAACACGTATTTTAGGTCCATCAAGTTTAGGCCTAGTAAACCTGTATGAAGATCTGTTCTTAACTGCAAATGCAGCTTTTGCTGAGCCAGGGCTGCCAAAAGGCAATATTTTCTGTGCTTCACACAGTGGTAGTATGATTGGCTCTTTAACTTCACGTGGTCGTAACCACCATACAGGCTTTTATGGCTTGGTATCAGTTGGTGGTGAAGTAGATCTGAGTGTAGGTGAAATCTGTTTAGCTACTTTGGACAATCCTGATATCCATGGTTACATGCTATTCCTGGAATCAATGCGCCATGCAGATAAACTACGTGAATTTGCGTTTAAAGCAGCGGAATTGAATCGTCCAGTGGTGGTATTCAAGCTTGGCCGTTCACAAGTTGCAGCAGATCTCGCAGTTTCTCACACTGGTTCTATGGCAGGTGAGGATGCAGTTGCAGAAGCATTCTTTAAAGATTGTGGTATTGCACGTGTAGAAACTTTAGATGGCTTCCTGAATGCAATTCCACTTCTAAGCAAAGTTCCACCACAAGCAGCCAATAAAAAACAGATTAATGTTGGTGTTTTGACGACTACCGGTGGTGGTGCTGCAATGGTGGTTGATCAGCTTGGCATTCGTAATGTTTCAGTTGTGTCACCCTCAGAAGAGACGATTGCTAAACTCAATGCACGCGGTGTAGATGTACATGCGGGTGGTATTATCGATTTAACGCTAGCTGGCACTAAGTATGAAGTCATGAAAGCTGCGCTAGAAGTACTTGAAGAAGCACCTGAATTTGACCTGGTACTAGTAGCTTCAGGTTCTTCAGCTCGTTATCACCCCGATCTTGCGGTTAAACCAATTGTTGACAGTATTGCGACTTACAAAAAGCCATTGGTGAGTTTCCTGGTTCCTGATGCACCAGAAGCGTTAAAGCAATTAAAACAGGCTGGTGTACCTGCATTCCAATCGCCAGAAGCTTGTGCTGATGTAATCAATGCCGCATTTTCTCGTCGTCAGCCGATGCCAATTCCAGTGCAAGTCACTCAGCCGGCCGTATCCACTACAGTAACTTTAGATGAAGATTCTGCTTATAAATTACTGAGTCCATTAGGCATTCAAAATGCACCATACCAAGTGTTGGATGTTGCTCAACCACAAGCATTGAAAATTGCATATCCAGTGGTAGTGAAAGTCTTACATGATCAAATCAGTCACAAAACTGAAGTTGGCGGCGTGATTCTCCATGTACACAATGAGACAGAGCTTCAAGCAGCAATCAAGCAAATCAAAACCAATGTTGAGAAAAACTGCCCAGATCTAACTGTTGAAAAAGTATTAGTTCAATCCATGGTGAAAGGTCTAGGTGAAGTACTTGTCGGGTTTAAACGTGACAAGGATGTAGGCCCAATTGTGATGCTGGCTGCTGGCGGCGTATTAACTGAACTATATAAAGACAGCTCGATGCGTTTAGCACCTGTGACGATTGATTCAGCTTATGAAATGATTGCTGAAGTAAAGGGCTTAAAAGCTCTGGATGGTTTCCGTGGTAAGCAGAAAGGTGATTTAAAAGCGATTGCCGAAACTGTAGTGGCTTTCTCTCAGCTAGCAGTATCTAAGGAATACTACATTGAAGAAGCTGAAATGAATCCACTCATCGTAAATCCACAAGGACAAGGTGTTACCGCAGTGGATGCACTTGTTCATATCGCTAAGGAAGGTTAAGCCATGACAGAGACTATTCATTTTGAAACTGAGGGATCAATTGCTGTTATTGTAATTGATAACCCTCCTGTAAACACAGGTTCATGGTCTGTGCGTAAGGGGCTGCTCGATGCAGTTGAAAAATTTGCACAGGATGAGACCCTCACAGCAGCAGTGATCATTGGTAAAGACAAAAACTTTATTTCAGGTTCCGATCTTAAGGAGTTTGGAAAGCCAATTACACCGCCTGAATTGCCTCAAGTGATTAAGGCAATTGAAGAATGTCCAAAACCTGTGATTGCAGCAATTAGTGGTGCAACTTTAGGTGGTGGTTATGAGCTGGCACTTGGTTGTGATGCACGTTTAGCCGCAGCGAATACCTTGGTAGGTTTACCTGAGGTGACTTTAGGTATGCTTCCTGGTGCTGGTGGCACACAACGTTTACCACGCCTGATCGGTCTGGGTCCTAGTATTGAAGTGATTTGTAGCGGCAAACGTCTTAAAGCTGCTGAAGCATTCAAACTAGGTATGGTCGAAGCTATTGCTGAGGGCGACTTACGTCCGTTTGCAATTGAATATGCAAAAACAGCGGTAAAAAATCCGTTATCGAAGAAAATGGTAGCAGCTGAACTTGCTGAAGAACTTGATGGCATTATCAAAAAAGCCTTGAAGGCGGGTAAAAACCGTCCTCAAGTCAAGGAAGCGATCCGTCTGATTCAAGCAACAGCGACAGTTGATTTCGAAACTGCTTTAGCCGAAGAACGTGAAGTATTCCAAAAACTTCGTGTAGGTGAAGAGGCATTTGCATTAAGACATTTGTTCTTCGCAGAAACCAGCGCCAAAAAGGCCATCAATCTGAAAGAGACGCCAGTTAAAGCCATTAATAATGTGGTGATTGTGGGTGCGGGTACGATGGGAACTGGTATTGCTGTTGCGGCACTAAGAGCTGGTTTTAAAGTTGCAGTTTATGACCAGTCAAAATCAGTACTGGTACAGTGCAAGTCTAAAATTGATGACATCTATGAAAAGGATGTTGCAGCGGGTCGAATCAAGCCCTCTGACCAGCTTATTCAGCTGGAACAGCTTGAACTTTCAGATCATGATTCTGTTTTTGAAAACGCTGATCTGATTATTGAAGCTATTTTTGAAAATCTAACCGTCAAACAGAATCTGATTAAACAGATTGAAAGCGTCGCTTCACCAAATACGCTCATTGCCAGCAATACATCCTATATTGATTTAGATGAGATTGCCGAGGTAAGCATTCGACCAGAAAATATTGTAGGTATTCATTTCTTTAATCCTGCAAATATTATGCGGTTGGTAGAAGTGATTCACGGTAATAATACCTCTCAGGAAGTCATTGCTTCTGCATTTGCATTTGTCCAAAAGTTAGGCAAGTTACCTATTTTATGTAAAAACTCTTTTGGCTTTATTGGTAACCGGATCTATGCAGCTTACCGTTATCAATGTGAATTAATGCTGGAAGAGGGTGCCTTGCCTCATGAAATTGATCAGGCAATTGAAGGCTTTGGCTTTAACATGGGGCCATTTGCTGTGGGTGATTTATCCGGGCTGGATATTGCTTGGAATATGCGTAAGGCCAATGCCTCAAAACGTGATCCAAAGGCACGTTATGTCGATATTCCAGACCAGCTCTGCGAAGCACAGCGTTTTGGTCGAAAAACAGGTGCTGGCTACTATAGCTATGCAAATGGAAAACCTGAAATTGACCCGATCGTTACTGACATTATTCTTAAAGCTTCTGCAACTAAAGGTATTGAACGTAAAAACTTTACACCTGAACAGATTGTGGAACGCGTATTACTCACTATGGCCAATGAAGCTGCCTTGCTGTTGGCTGAAGGGGTGACCTTACGTATGAATGATATTGATCTGGTGATGATCAATGGCTTTGGATTCCCTAAATGGGAAGGCGGACCTGCATATTGGGCATCTAAACAAGACTTAAACTATCTGTATAAGCAACAAGAAATCCTGGAACACAATACAGGTATTGGATTTAACAAAGGAGATTTATCCATTTTTCATAAACTAGCTAAAACAGCGTAATCATCGTTTTAGTATTGAGGTGTGTGCCTATTTGCCTGACTTCGGTCGGGCTTTTTTTACTTGAAAGAAAGATATGAGGTCGTGATTTTTCGGAAATTCTTACTGATTTCTGCTCAATATAATCAAATTAACCAATATTGAATTACACATGAAAAATGAGTGATCGAAGCAGTTTAACAATGAGTGTATTGATGACACCGGATATGGCTAATTTTTCTGGCAATGTTCATGGGGGAACAATACTAAAGTTACTAGATCAGGTTGCTTATGCATGTGCCAGTCGTTATTCGGGAACCTACGTCGTTACATTATCTGTAGATCAAGTCTTGTTTAAAGAACCTATAAAAGTGGGAGAAATGGTTTCATTTCTGGCAAATATCAATTATGTCGGACGGAGCTCAATGGAAATTGGTATTCGCGTTGAAGCGCAAAATATTCAAACCCGTCAGAACCGGCATACCAACAGTTGTTACTTCACCATGGTAGCAGTAGATAGCAATGGTAAACCTACTACCATATCTCCTTTAAATCTTGATTCGCAACTGAAGCAATGCCGGTTTGAGGCTGCTTTAAGACGTAAAAAACTGCGACTACAGACCAGTTAAATTTTCCTAATGAAGCATATCTAAAAAAGGATTTGTGATGAAAAATGCATATATCATCGATGCTATCCGTACACCATTTGGCCGCTATGCTGGTGGCTTAGCACCAGTCCGTGCAGATGATCTGGGTGCTCTACCAATTAAAGCTTTGATGGAACGTAATCCAGGCATCGACTGGGAAAACGTAGATGATGTAATTTACGGTTGTGCTAACCAAGCCGGTGAAGACAACCGTAATGTCGGCCGTATGTCCGCCTTGCTTGCTGGCGTGCCATACCAAGTGCCAGCAACTACAATTAACCGTTTATGTGGTTCATCACTTGATGCAGTAGCTATTGCGGCACGTGCAATTAAGGCAGGTGAGGCCAATCTGATCGTGGCTGGCGGTGTGGAATCCATGTCTCGTGCGCCATTTGTCATGGGTAAATCTGATACAGCTTATGGCCGTAATCAAAAGATTGAAGACACCACTATGGGTTGGCGCTTCATCAATCCGAAGTTGAAAGAACTGTATGGCGTAGAAACCATGCCACAGACTGCGGAAAACGTAGCAGAGCAGTTCAATATTAACCGTGAAGATCAGGACAAGTTTGCTTTAGCCAGCCAGCAGCGTACAGCAGCAGCTCAGGCACGTGGCTTCTTTGACAAGGAAATTATCCCAGTTGTAATCCCACAGCGTAAGGGGGATCCGATCATAGTTGACAAAGATGAGCATCCTCGTGCTTCAACCACACTTGAAGGGTTAACAAAGTTAAAGCCTGTGGTAAAAGCAGACGGTATTGTGACCGCAGGCAATGCATCAGGTATCAATGACGGTGCAGCTGCACTTCTGATTGCATCAGGTGAAGCAGTGGAAAAATATGGCTTAAAACCTCGTGCCAAAATTATTGCTTCAACTGTTGTAGGTGTAGAACCACGCATCATGGGCTTTGGTCCAGCTCCAGCAATCAAAAAACTGCTTGAACAGACTGGCTTGACTCTGGATCAGATGGATGTAATCGAACTGAATGAAGCCTTTGCCGCGCAAGCCTTAGCCGTAACGCGTGATCTAGGTCTACCTGACGATGCGGCTCATGTGAACCCGAATGGTGGTGCAATTGCAATTGGTCATCCACTAGGTGCTTCAGGTGCACGCCTGGTAGCGACAGCACTAAACCAGCTTGAAGCTATAGATGGAAATTATGCACTTTGCTCAATGTGTATTGGTGTGGGGCAGGGAATTGCCTTGATCATCAGCAGAAAGTAAACAACGCTTTTGGAAGATTTTTAGAGTTTCTAGAGATCTTCTCTTTTATTATTATTTTCAATTTAAATCATAACTAAGTGATTGATATTTTTTAAAAAAATCAATCAACTTTTTGAAATACTTCAAAAAGTCACGGATGAACTTTATACAAATATTGGAGATTTTTATGCGCTTGGTTGTAAATACCCTTGCATTCACGGTAGTAACTTGTCTGTACAGCCATGCTTATGCTGGTACAACTGAACAGCAACAGATACAAGAACTCAGGGCTGAACTAGAAGTACTAAAAACAGCGATTCAAAAGCAGAACAATACTGAAGTACACACAACAACCACACCCCAGACTCAAGCCAGTTTTCCAGTAGTAGCAAACGTTCCGAAGAAATCTGAAGATTCAGCATTAAAATGGAAATCAAAGAACGGCGCAGAAGTCAATATTTATGGTTTTGTTCGTGCTGATGCTGCCTATCAAATTGAAGGTGCAAAAGGCATGTTTAATAGCATCAATAGTGTGGCGCTAACAGGGGAGGCTAACAAGAAATCTACTGAAGATCGATTGGATTCGACATTAACAACTACCCGTATAGGCCTGGATTTCAAGGCTCCAGTTCAGGATGCTGATATCGGCGGTAAAGTTGAAATTGATTTTCGTGGTGGCTCTGATAAGGATACAGTACGACTACGTCATGTATATATGACTTATAACAACTGGTTAATGGGTCAAACGACCTCTAATTTCCTGTCTACTGAAACCTCCCCCGAAATGCTCGATTTTAATACTCCACTTGGAGGAGGCACAACGCGTACTCCAATGGTGCGGTACACGGAGAAAGTAAATCCTAATACCCAGTATTTTGTCGCATTAGAAAAAGGTAATGATGAAAACAGATTACCTGCTGCCACAGCGAAATTGAGTCATAAATTTGCTGAGGGTACTGGCCTAGTCACTGCACGAGGCCTCTTACAAGAAGTACGATTACGTGATTTGGGCGATGAGACAGAGTTAGGTTGGGGAATTGGCTTAGGGGTAAACTATAAGCCTCTTAATCAGCTGATTCTGAATGCCAATTACTCGCATGTCTCTGGCGATAATAAATTTTTGTTAGCTACTGCAGATAATGATCGATTTATCAGAACAAAAGAAAGCCTTGAACTGATTGATTTTGATGCTTTCACTTTAGGTGTAACTTATAAATTTACTCCTCAAATTAGAAGTACATTAGGTTATGGTTCTATTATCTATGATGAAAACAATGTAAAGAATAAGAAAGGAGAGCCAAGCAACGATCATCTGCAGCAAGGTTGGTTAAATGTTATGTATAACCCAATAAAACCAATTACGTTTGGTATGGAATATATCTATGGTGAACGTGAGACTGTAGATAATAGATCAGGTAAGGATAATCGTATAGAAATTATGGCGAAGTATGATTTCTAAGGTAAATCAGCTTAAGGAATAGAGAAATTTCTCTATTCCTTTTTCAGCAATAAAATAGTTATATAATATTTAACTTATGTTCACCTAAAGTCTAGTTCATAATAAAAAAATAGTTAATGATTAATAAAAACATGTATTTATAAACATTATTTTTATATCTTATTTTTTATGGTTCAGGAACTTGGTGAATTCTAGGTCGTTTTTAGAGTAAAAGATGGAAATTGCTAGACCTCTACCATGTCAACGTAGAGGTCTCAGTAAAATAAAAATTTATGAAGTAGTTTTATCGTTTTGGCCAGGTAACCGTATCGGCATAATTTTTTAAAACAAATTCACGCGTATCTTCTGCGATAAAGGCCTCTTTAACGAGTTCTACTTCAGGTCTCTGAGCAGCTTTGCTATTGGATACAAGCACACTGTCATATTCCTGGTTATCTTGTTCAAGATAAATTGAATCACGTTTGGGTATCAGGTCAGCGTGAATAGTATATGCGCCTGCCATAATTGCTAAGTCTGAATCATTAAAGCTAACGGGCACTAATGCATGTTCAACTTCTAAGAATCTTAGTTTTTTGGGATTAGCAGTAATATCTTTTAAGCTGGTTTTCGCACCTGTATTAGACTTTAATTCAATCAATTTAGCTCGTGCTAATAAATTTAGTGCACGTCCTCCATTTGATGGATCTGATGGAATTATGACTTTAGCTTTATCTGGTAGCTCATTAATATTTTTATATTTAGGTGAATATGCCCCAAACATCCCATTAAAAGTAGAGGCTATCGCTACTAAATCCCAATTATTTAACTCTTTTGCTGACTGCATATAATACTTATGCTGGAAATAGTTCAAATCAGCCTCATCATCTGCCACTGATTTGTTCGGAATCAGACCATCATTGGCATATTTAATTTTCAATTCAATATTTGTTCTTTAACTTTATTCTTTACATATTCAGCAACTTGTGGATATGGAGGATTATCTCGTGTAAGTAAAGTAACTACTTTAATTTCACTGTTCGCAGTAGTAGCTGTTTTATCTTGTTTAGCACAGCCTGACAACCCAAAACCAATTGATGCTGCAAGAGCAGCAGTCAATACATTTTAAATTTCATAGATATTCCATTATATGCGCTGTTTGCGCAGTTGTATTAAATAGCGCCTTAAATTTTTAGGACGCTTAACGTACAGTGCTAGGTTAGAAATAGCCGATATTTGGTACAGTTTTTTATTGACTAAAATGTCACCTAATACTTTAGCTTTCAGGCTGACTGAGTTATGCGTTGATAGCGTACGAATATTGCGCCAGTGACGATCATTTAATGTATCTCGTCCCATTGCGGAAGCACCGATAACTTCGAACATCAGATTGGCAGCTTTTAGGGCTAGCGGATCAATTGCGACTTTTACTTTTGCTGCATCTGCCGCTGCTAGCTGCAGTACAGAATCATAGCTAGGAAGGTCTAAATGCTGGATCACACGATCTAATGAACGTGCTGCCCGTAAAACGGCATTTTCAACAATAAAAGAAATAGAAGAAATTTCACCCGCTTTTTCCAGAAAAAGCGGTTCATCATGCGCTTGTTCAGCATTGCCATAGCTGAACGTGCGACCACGAGTGGCCAGGAGCACAGCAGTACGATCTTCTACAGCTTTGGTTTGGCCTGCAATAATGGCTTGAATGTACAGCTGTGCAAATGGCTTATTCACTAAACCATTTCGTTTAGGCCAACGGATTCATCTTCGGAGATGGCAACCCTTTTAAATAACGTAGTACCACTGGCAGTGTTACGCTGGCCGATGCCAATCCAGTCATCAAGAATTTCTACTCCTTCACGATTTGTCGGCACAACTACATGGCATAAAGAATCTAGGTGACTTTGTGCCCATACCAATACGTAGTCAGCATGCAAGGTACCAGTAGTGAAGTATTTTTTTCCGTTTAAAAATAGTTTGTTATTTTCATTTAGGATATGGGTTATCAGCTTGCCGTTGCCAACATTATGTGAAGATGGTTCAGCCAGGGCATTACTAATAATTTTTCCACTAGCAATACGCTCAAACCATTTTTCACGGTATGAAGGATCGGGATGTCTCAACACATCTTCAGTAAACTGAAAATGTGAGTGGAAAATATGTGCTACATCAGAATCTGCGCGTCCTAGCTCTATAATCACAGCAAACAGTTCTCAATGCTGAGTGCTTGACCACCATATTGTTTCGGCAGACGGAGTGCACCCAATTTTTGTGATTTCAGATATTGAACAATCTGAACTGGTGGCAGTTCACCATTAGCATCACGTACTTCTAAATCAGCTTTAACTGCATCAATCAATGCAAGAAATTCTGGACGCTCGTGGTAGGGAAGTGATGCATTTGAGACCTCCTTAACTTTAATATTCATAAAACTAGACTTCCTATATACTTATTGTTTTTCCCAAGTGACTGTTCCTGAATAGTTTTTCAGTACGTAATCACGAGTATCATCGGCCGTAAATGCATCTTTAATTATTTGCACTTCAGCTTTTGCTGTGACTTGGAATTCGCTACTAAAACCGCATCGTAATTGTGATTATTTTCTTCCAAATATAGGGCATCTCGCTTGGCACAAGGTTGGCATGGACTGTATAGGCACCGTCCATAATTGCTAAATCTGAATCTTTGTAACTCACTGGCACTAATGCATGCTCTACTTCAATAATCTGTAATTTTTTTGGATTAGCTGTAATATCTTTAACACTACTTTTTGCACCGGTATTTGGCTTCAGCTCAATTAAATCAACTGAAGCCAAAAGATTTAATGCTCGACCACCATTGGATGGATCTAAAGGAATAACAACTTTAGCTCCCTCCGGCAAATCCTTTAGACTTTTATATATCGGTGAATAAGCGCCAAAAATACTGTTAAATGTGGTACCTATAGCATTTAGATCCCAGTTATTATTTCTTTTGCAGACTGCATATAAGTTATGTGTTGGAAATAATTTAGATCAGTTTCATTTTCAGATACTGATTTATTAGGAATCAAACCGTCAGTGGCATACTTAATTCTTAATTCAATATTCTGTTTTTTAACTTTATCTCTTACAATTCAGCAATTTGTGGCAAGGGTGGATTGTCACGTGTGAGTAAAGTTACTACTTTGATAGCGTCAGCATCTGCTTTTGTATCTTCCTGTTTTACACAGCCTGCCAAGCCTAGACCAACAGATGCACTCAACATTGCATTCAATGCATATTTAAATTTCATATATAAATTAATCCCTTAAAAACGTTTATCTAAACGCTTCACAAAATAGTTGCCAGTAAATTGAATGATCTGAACAATAAAAATAATGATAAGCACAGTGAAAATCAGAATATCTGTTTCAAAACGATGGAAACCATATCTAATAGCAAAGTCGCCAATACCACCGCCTCCTACAATTCCAACAATCGTGGAATAGGAAAAATAACTTACTGTCACGATAGTGATTGAGTTAACAATTGCTGCACGTGCTTCTGAAAACAGCACTTTATGTACAATTTGAAATTTAGTTGCGCCCATTGCTTCCGCTGCTTCAATTACCCCACGGTTGACTTCTAGCAAAGCTGCTCAACAAAACGGGCAAAATATGGAATACAACTAATTGTCATAGGAACAATGGCGGCTGTTGTACCAATTGAAGTTCCCACAATTAAGCGTGTTAAAGGCACAATAGAAATAGCGAGAATTAAGAAGGGAAAGAACGGATGAAGTTCACCACCGCATTTAAATCCCATTTACTAAATTATTGCTAGAAATGAACCCTCACGAGTTAAATACAGCGCAGTGCCGACTATTCCACCAAAAATAATGCCAAGAAAAATCGTCACAGACAGCATATAAAAGGTTTCGCCCAGTGCTGTTTGAATTTCAGGCCAAATACCAATTACTTTTTCGTACATATTAAGAAGCCTCTTTTAAGCTGGTCTGACATCATTGAGCAATAGTTTTGAAATAATAGATTTGACCGGTTGCTGGATTGGCTGATTGAGGTCAAACTCTTCAATTACTTGGCCTTGTTCCATTACCGCAACACGGTTGCAGATTTTGTGTACTAGTTGCATTTCATGAGTCACGATCACTATCGTAATACCAAACTGTTTATTGATCTTTGACAGGTAATGCAGAATCGATTCTTTAGTTTGTGGATCGACAGCAGAAGTTGGCTCATCGCAGAGCAGAATTTTGGGCTGGGTCACAATGGCGCGGGCAATTGCAATACGCTGTTTCTGTCCACCGCTAAGTTGACTTGGATAAGCATCTTTTTTATCTAATAAATCAACAATTTCTAGGCACTCTAAAGCACGTTTATGACGTTCTGCTTTTGGCACACCTGAAAATTCTAACGGCAACTCAATATTTTCTAGAGCAGTGCGGTTGGTCAGCAAGTTAAAATGCTGAAAAATCATACCAATGGATTTACGCTGTTCGAGTAATTGCTTTTTTGATAATCGTAAAAGGGAAATACCTTCTATTTTAATATCACCAGTATTGGGGCGTTCTAGCAGATTAATCATGCGCAATAATGTTGATTTTCCTGCACCACTAAAACCGATAATGCCAAACATCGCCTTGATGAATATTTAGACTAACATCGGAAACAGCCGTGAATTGACCATCCTTTTGTATAAATGTTTTCTTAAGATCCTGTAGTTGTATCATCATTTATTCTCTATGTTTAGCTCAGCATCACTGATGCAGTAGTCCTATGCAGCTCAACATAAATGAGAATTTAATATGTTTAAAAATAAATATTTTTAATAAAATTATATAAAAATAATGAATACTAAATTTAAGATTGATCTATTATCCACCCTTTACAGAAGATTTATATCAATAATTCTAATAAAATTATAATGAAAAATTATGATTTTGTATGAAATTTATCAATTATATCAGTGTGTTAGTAATATATTATTAAAAAATTCTGTAATTTATTGATTGAGATAATAACGTTACTTTTATTCTTTTATAAACAAAACATAGCTTATTCTGAATTTTATCTTTTCATATGAATTATATTCACTTCGCTTTAAATTAGAGAGAATCTAGAATCCGCGAAAAATTAATATAGATCAATTTATAGCTAAGAATTTGTTTTTTAATATCTTTTTTTGTAATTTAATCTAAATATTCAAAGTTAATTTATAAGATAGTCACTTGCAACATCTACTTTAGATACTCAATTTAGGTGAATAGGGGTTTTGATTCGTTCTGTTAAAAACTAGAAACCCTTAATTCAGTATTTTTTGTTAGAAAATTTCTTTTGTATGAATGAAGAGAATACTGATCTTCCTAAATAATGCATATTAAATTCACATAGAATAAGCTCCTGAATTTTTAAAATAATTTGATAGCCAGTATGATATGAGCTATTCAAATATCAAATTAGATTTCAAGCAGACAGCTGTGCAGCGATTATGCCGAGGTTAAATTTTTAATGAAGATTGAAGACATCCATGCTTTTATTGCTTTTGTTAAATTGCAATCCACGAGTCTTACTGCTCAACAATTAGGTATCACACAACCTGCAGTTACACGTCGTATCCAGAGTCTAGAACAAGCCTGTTCAGTGCAACTTTTTGACCGAAATACTCGCCCTTTAAAGTTAACCGCAAAAGGACGAGAAATATATGAACAGTGCTGTATTATCGAGCAAGAGTTCAATAGATTGAAGCAGATTATTGCTTTGCAAAGTGCAGATTCAACACATCTTAGGATAGGAATTCCAAATAGCCTGTCAGAGTCTGGTATTTTTGGAATGATACAAGACCTCAAAAAGATTTTCCCTCTGCAAAAATTGAAATTAGTACAGGGTGGGGTAAGGAATTATTATCTAAATTAGCTCACGATGAACTTGATGGCGTGATTTCTACTGCAAAAGAACATAATGCTTTTCCAAAAGATTATTCTCTGAAAATTATGGGTACCTTACATATTAGGCCTGTAGTATCAAAATCTTTAAGCAGATCAGGTGTTTCAACATGGGAAGACTTGCAGGATCTAGGTTGGATTTTAAATAATAAAGGATGTGGATTCAGAGAATTTTTAACTGAACAATTAGAAAAACAGCATAAACAGCTAAATTTAAAAATTGAAGTTACTGGAACTAGAATCCAGTTGGATTTAATACAACAGGGAGTTGGTGCTGGTTTCTTGGCACAGGAATTAATCTTTCAAACTCCTCATTTTCACCAATTATCAATTATAGATACTGAAGAACTAAATCTAGATGTCATTGTTTACAATGCACGTCGAGAAAACTTGAGCCATGCACAAACTGAATTATTTGATGTAATTATGGAACGTTTTAACCAAAAAATTGCATTTAGCGTAATCTAAAAACCATTCTTATGCGTGAAATTAATATTAGTTTATGATAAATATTTATTTAACGCATACTAATTTTTAAATTACAGTTGTTTCAAGTTCAAAAAATATTTTGGAAATTGAAATGACAATTCAAAATTTTAGGCATGATTGGCCATCGTCTTGCTTCGGAAACGATCCCAGCAGAAGGCCCAGTATTTAATCCAGATTATGTTGCAAATTTTGCTAAAGCCCATGAGGATGCTGGATTTGATCGGGTATTGATTGGTCAATGGTCAGATCAGCCCGATGGCTTTATTGTAACGGCTCATGCAGGTGCAAATACTTCGAAATTAAAGTTTTTATTAGCACATCGTCCAGGTTTATAGCGCCAACTTTAGCTGCACGTAAGTATGCAACTCTAGATCATTTACTTAAAGGTCGTTTAGCAATTGTTATTACCGGGGGAAGTGATCCAGAACAACAGCGTGATGGTGATTTCTTAACTAAAGCCGAACGATATGCCCGTACAAAAGAATTTTTAGACATCGCTAAGCTTTCCTGGTACAGCGATAACCCCTTCCAGTACAGTGGTAAATACTATCAAGTCAAAGATGGTTTCTCAGAAATCAAACCTTATCATCTCATTTGCCAGTATATTTCGGAGGGTTCTTCTCAAGAAGCATTAAATGTAGCTGCTAAACATGCAGATGTATTTGCACTTTGGGGTGAGCCTTTAGCTGGTGCTGAAGAGCTTATAAAAAATATTCGAGCAAATGAAGTAAATTTTGAGCGTAAAAATCCACTGGATTTTAATATCTCTTTCCGTCCAATTATTGCAGATACCGAAACACAGGCTTGGGAAAAGGCACAGGATATTTACAGTCTGACTCGAGAGCAAATTGAAAACCGCGGTCTGCGCAAAGATAAACAAAGTGCTCAAAGTGTAGGAGCCCAGCGTTTAGTGGAGTTGGCATCACAAGAAGTGCATGACACTAATTTATGGACTGGCATTTCTACCTTAGTACATGGCAACCATAACTCTACAGCTTTAGTAGGTACACCCGAGCAAGTAGCAGAATCTATTGCAGAATATTAAAGCTAGGTATTAACAGCGTATTGATTCGTGGTTTTGACCCATTAAATGATGTCATTGAATACGGCAAAGAACTACTACCGAGCATCCGTTAAAAACAGCCGAACTGGATAAATTAAACAAGATTGCCTAGGCCTTGCTGACAAAATATTAAAAAGTGTGATTGAAATGAAAAAAATATTAGTTGGCATTATTAGTGCTGTTTCAATAAGTTTAGCTGCTTGTAATAAACAGGTTAATCAAGCTGAAAATACAAAAGAAGTGACTAAACTTAAAAATTCAACAAATTGAACTCAAAATTGGTGATCAAAAAGGAAATATGCGTGCCCAGCTAGAGGCTTCAAAACTTCTAGATGGTATCGATTATAAAATTTCATGGTATGAATTCCCGGCAGCAGCTCCAGTTGCCGAAGCATTAAACGCTACCCGATTGATATTGGTTATCTTGGAGATGCACCATTCATCTTTGCAAATGCAAATGGTGGTCATGCACGCGCAATTGCGGTTAACCGATATGATCCCTATGCAGTAGCTTTACTCGTACCTAAAGATAGTCCGATTAAATCCATTCAGGATATCAAAGGAAAAACTATTACAGCGAATAAGGGCTCGATTGGTCAGCTGGTTACATTACGTGCTGTAGAACGTGCTGGCTTGAAAGCTTCTGATGTAAATTTTAAATTTTTGCCACCAGCAGATGGCAAACTTGCTGTTGCAAATGGCAATGTTGATGTATGGGCAGTTTGGGATCCATACACTGCCTATGCTGAAGTCATTGATGGTTTTCGAATCATTGAAAATGGACGTGGATTATATTCAGGTTTTACATTCCTTGCCGGTACAGAGCAAGCTTTAAATGATCAGCAGAAGCGTGCAGCTATTCAGGACTTTATCTACCGGCTTGAAGAATCTCAGGAATGGGTAAATAAAAACTATCAGTCATTTGGTAAAGAACTTGCAAAAATCACCGGAATTCCAGAAGAACCAGCCACATTAGCATTCAAAAAAATGCCACATGGACTAGTATTACTGATGATGTAATTGCCACTTCGCAAGACACAGCAGATTTCTATCATAAACACCAATTATTAAATCAGAAAATTGATGTAAGCGGTCTGTTTGATCGTGAGTTTAATACAAAGCAGGCAGGAATTAATATGGCTAAATATCTGAATGTTTTAGCACCTGTAATTAATGCTATTGAGCAAGGATTGATAGAACAACTGGATGAGCAAAACTTAATTCAGCGCTTTACACCTGAGTTTAAAAAGCTCCTCCAGGATTCAACCTGGCTTGAACCAGAGTTTAAAAAACCGCATCCAGAATATTATCAACATATCTATTGTATCTAGATCCTGAAGAGCGTTTTTCCATTGTCAGCTTTGTTTGGGGACCAGGTCAAAAAACACCAATTCATAACCACGAAGTATGGGGTGCAATTGGTGTGCTTGAAGGTGCAGAAGTCTCTACACCTTTATACCTGTGATGAGGCAGGTTTA